>DASWYH010001401.1:0-3473 GCA_036405095.1 Gemmata sp.
GACAGCCCGCCGGAGTCCGGGGGCGCGCGCGACCAGCGCCGAAGCGACCGTGCCCGCCGCGGACGCGAGCGCGAGCACGAGCACGGAGGAGCCGAGCGGCTGGTCGGCGGCCGCTTCGCTCCCGAGCGCCGCCGCGCCGGCGCCCAACCCGACCGCCGGGAGCAGGGCCAGAGCGGCGGCCCGGAACTCCCGGCGGCGGCGGCCCTGCGGGTTGATGCGGATCAGGGTCATGGTCACGGGCTCAGCGGATCGTCGGGGGCAGGGTCGCGAGGTCGCCGGTCAGTTCGTACCACCGGGTCTCGGTTTCAGAAACTACTTTCAGCACTTCGAGCGGCGGGACGCTGAGCCGGGTCAGTGGGAGCCCGGCCCAGGGGTCGGCGCCGGCCACCCACCCGGTCCCGGTCAGGTTCCCGAGCGCCCCGCACGCCGGGCACACGGCCCGGTCGGCTCGGACCGGCGAGCGCTCGACGTCGGCCCAGGTTTGGGCCGCCCCGCAGGACGCACAGGTGAGCCCGACGACGAGGTCGAACCCGAGGCACAGTTCGCCAACGGTTCCGGTGTCGGCGCGGAACCGGTCCAGCACCTCGCGGCCCGTGGTTCCCGCCGCGGTCCACTCCGGAACCTCGGTGACCGTGCCATAGGACTCGTGGGCCTCGCACCCCGGGCGCGCGTCCACCGCGACCGGGAAGAAGTCGTTCACCCGCCCGTTGACCAGCAGCCGCTTCCCGGCCAGCGACCGGCGGAGGTCGCCCTGGTGGATCTTGATCGCCTCCTGCACCTGTAGCGCGGCGATGATCGACCCCATGGTCGAGGTGGTCGGCACCTTGCCGGCGGCGGCGGCCTGCGCGGCCACGTGGTTGCACGCGAACCGGGTGGTGACGATCTGGATGTCGGTGTCCGTGAGGGTGCAGCGGTAGCACCCCCCGGTGCCCGGCGCGTACACCGCGACCTCGCCGTCCAGGTCCTCCATCGAGCCGTCGACCCACGGGCGCCCGACCCGGTGGCACATCAGGTTCAGGGCCAGCCGGGCGGCCCGGTTGTCGAGGCAACTGAACACCATGTCGGCCCGGCGCACGACCCCCAGCCCGAGGGCCCGCGGGATCGGCCCGACGACCGGCCACACCGCCACGTCCGGGTTCAGATCCCGGACCCGCTCCGCGAGAACCTCGGCTTTTGGCTTCCCGCGGTCGGCCGCACGGAAGAACACGGATCGGGTCAGGTTCGACACCTCGACCTCGTCCATGTCCACCACGGTAATGTGCTTTACGCCCAGCATGCCGAGATTTTTGCACACCTCGTTGCCGAGCGCCCCGGCGCCGATCACGAGCGCACGGGCGGTGCGGAGGACGTCGAGTTTCCAGTCGGAACTGACCGCGAGAGAGGCGTACCGGTCTTCGGGCCGCTGGGAGACGCGGAGGATCATCGGGCAGGCGCTCCGGTTGGTCGGCATCTGATGAGTTGAGCCGAATTGTAGCGAGGGGGCCGCACCGCGCGAAGAGAATAACGGGGTTTTGTCGGTGCATTGGTTGCCGCGTCCCAACGTGAGGTCGCAAACGCGGCCCTACAAAAGAGTACCCGCCGAACGGCGTCAAGGGCCGCTTTCCGGGGTGCATGTCGCAATTCGACTCTGATACGTTGGTGATCTTAATGGCGTGCCGAACGGTGCGCGATGCGCCACCGGTGCGCTGCGGGGAGTTGGTGTCGGATAGGCGCCCACTCGGCGGTGCCGCGTTTCCGAACGAACCTCAACCGCACGGGCGCGGTAGGCGCGGTATCGTTTTCGGGGCAGTCGTTTCAAGTTGGCGTGCGGCGTGTGGACGTGCGTCCTCTGGGGGCGTTCTCCCTCTTCCCCAACGAGAGGGGGGAGGGAACGCACATGTGCGGACCCGAACCCGAAACGCCTGTTGCCGTTGTGATCCGTGGCACAGGCGACCTTGGGCGGGATCAGGCATCGGCGCCCCGGGTTACAAAAGGGGTGCCTGCTACCGAACCCGGTTGAAGGATAGCCGTGAGGTTGGGCTTGACCTCCCCCCGCTGCCCCAGTCGGATGGGGCAGCGGGGTAGGCCGAGGGCGCACACCGGTTACCCTTCAACCCGATTGGGTGTGGTAGCCAGGTTCGGCGCGAGGCTCTGCGAGCGCAACCCCGGCGGCCCCGAGAGCAACCCCCGGAAACGTTGCGCCCCTCACTTCTCTGCGGCCCGCGAAGGAGTCTCACGTCATCGGCACGCCGCGCCCGTCACGGTCCACGACGATGATCTCGATGAGCGCCCAGACGATCGGTATGAAGACCGTAATGAACCCGATTAGGACGAACATCAGCGGGATTGAAACGAGGAAGATCACGAGCTGGCAGATGCCCGGCGAGGTGCGCCCGGCATAGAAGTTGTGGACCCCGAGTTCGCCGAAGAACAGCGCGAGCAGGATGTACGCCAGCCGCGATTTCCGGTCCCCTCCCTGGGACCTTCGGGGCGCGCGGTCGTAATCGTCGTCGTCGTAATCCTCATCCCGCCGAACCCGCCGGCGCTTCTGGGGGCGCTCCTCATCTTCAAAGTCGAATGAACCCACGGGCGATCCTCCGTATGGCGCGATTGGGAAAGTAACCCTGTTCGGACGAAAGCCATGATATCCTTCCCCGGGGTCTCGCCCATACCTTAATTCGCGCGCCGTCCGTGAGAACGGTCCCGGGGCCGCGGCTGCTCCTTGACCGAGCCGCGCGAATGTGCGACATTCGGGGTGAGTTGGCCCCGCCGAACGTCCCGCCCCGCTCCTTTCTTGGAGTTCCCATGTTCCGACTCGACCTCGGCTCGTCTTCGCGCTACTGCGACGGCGCGTCGCGCCGCACCTTCCTTCAGCTCGGGGTCGCCGGGATGGCCAGCGTGGGCCTGCCGGACCTGTTCCGGGCGAGGGCCGCCGCGAAACAACCCCCTTCGGGTTCCAAGAACACGTCGGTCATTTTGATCTGGCTCGACGGCGGCCCGGGGCACATGGACATGTACGACATGAAGCCCGACGCGCCGGAGGAGTACCGCGGCATCTGGCGCCCGATCCGAACGAAGGTGCCGGGGTTCGAGGTCACCGAACTGTTCCCGAAGCAGGCGCAGGTGGCCGACAAGTTCTCGGTGGTGCGGTCGCTGCACCACGACACCGGGGACCACTTCGCCGGCGGGCACCGGATGCTGACCACGAAGGACATGGGCGTATCCGGGGCCAACACCGCCCAGAAGTTCCCCGGGATCGGCGCCATCGTGAACCGCGAACTCGGGCCGCGCGTGACCGGGATGCCGGGGTACACCGCCAGCCCGCACGCGGCCAGCATCGGCCTCGCGCCGGGCTACTTCGGTGGGCACGTGCTCGGCGCGCAGCACGACCCGTTCGTGACGGGCGACCCGAACGTGGAACACTTCCGGGTGCGGAACCTGAACCTCGCCGCCGGGCTGACGCTGGAGAAGATGGACGACCGCCGGTCGCTGCT
>DASWYH010001402.1:0-2329 GCA_036405095.1 Gemmata sp.
GCTCGACCCGCGCGAAGTCGAGTTCCCGGCGGACCGCGTTCGCGTCCCGTCTCTGGGGCTCGACGCGCGTGCCCTCATCTTGTGTCGCGGGTTCACCACCGACCCGGACCCGTGGTTCGGGGCGGTGACGTTCAACGCCGCGAAGGGCGAGTTCCTGACCGTGCGCGTGCCCGGACTGACCGAAGCGCGGGTCGTTCATCGCGGGGTGTGGCTCGCCCCGATGGGCGCGGACCTGTTCCGCGCCGGCGCAACGTACAGCTGGGAACCGCTCGACGCCCAGCCCACCCCCGAAGGCCGCGCCGAACTCGAATCGAAGCTGCGCGCGGTTCTGCGGCTGCCCTTCGAGGTGGTCGCGCACCACGCCGCCGTGAGGCCCGTTGTCAGCACGGGGCTCCCGGTACTGGGCCGGCACCCGGTGCTCCCGCAGCTCGCGTACTTCAACGGGCTCGGCTCGAAGGGCTCGCTCCTGGCCCCCTTTTTCGCCGACCAGCTCGCCCGGCACCTGTGCGGTACCGGCGCCAGCGACCCGGCGGTGAACGTGTCCCGGTTCCTGGTTCACCCGACGTTACCGGGCGGTTATGATCGCGGGGAGCCCTCCCTCCCCACTTGAAGGACAACCCCATGTCCACGTCACGCCGCGCGTTCCTGGTGTCCTCTGCTGCCGCCGCCACCTCCCCTTCCTTATTCGGTGCCGGCGACGACGTTCTCAAAGTCGGCCTCATCGGGTGCGGCGAGCGCGGCACCGGGGCCGCCGTCAACGCCCTCAACGCCGACAAGAACGTGAAGCTCGTCGCGATGGCCGATGCGTTCGAGGACCGGCTCGCCACGAGCCTCGAAAACCTGCTCAAGAAGAAGGACGTCGCCGGGAAGGTGGACGTGAAGCCCGACGCGCGGTTCGTCGGCTTCGGCGCCTACAAGGACGTGATCGCGCGCTGCGACGTGGTGCTGCTCACCACCCCGCCGCACTTCCGGCCGCTGCACCTGCGGGCCGCGGTCGAAGCGGGCAAGCACGTGTTCGCCGAGAAGCCGGTTGCGGTGGACGCCCCCGGCGTGCGGTCGGTGCTCGAAAGCTGCCGGCTGGCCGCGCAGAAGAAGCTCTCGGTGGTCTCGGGGCTGTGCCTGCGCTACGACGCCGGGTTCCGCGAGACCGTGAAGCGGGTCCACGCCGGGGACATCGGCGAAGTCATGCTGGTGCAGGCGAACGACTACCGCGGCGGGCGCTGGGCCAAGCCCCGGCTGCCCGAGTGGTCCGACATGACGTACCACATGCGCAACTGGTACAACTTCACGTGGCTCTCGGGCGACTTCAACGTGGAACAGCACGTCCACTTCCTCGACGTGTGCGCCTGGGTGATGAGGGAGCAGTACCCGACCAAGGCGATGGGCCTCGGCGGGCGCGCGGTGCTGACCGGCAAGGAGTACGGCAACATCTACGACCACTTCTCGATCGTGTACGAGTACCCGAACGGCGCGCGGCTCATCAGCAACACGCGCCAGCACCCGCGGACCAAGGGCGACATGAGCGCCCACGCGCTCGGCACGAAGGGGCGCGCGCAGTTCAACGAGCGGACCAACGGCCTGATGGTCCGCGCCGACCAGAAGACGTGGGTCTACGAGGGGCCGTTCAACCAGATGTACCAGGCGGAACACGACGAACTGTTCGCGAGCATCCGCAGCGGGAAACCGATCAACAACGGCGAGTACATGGCGAAAAGCACGCTCCTGGCGATCATGGGCCGGATGGCGGCCTACACGGGCCAGGAGGTGACGTGGGACATGGCGCTCAAATCGAACGAGGACCTGTCACCGCCGAAGTACGACTGGGCGGTGAAGCTCGAGCACCCGCCCGTCGCGGTCCCGGGGGTGACCAAGTTCAGTTGAAAAGCGTCCGGTCCGCAGGTGGCCGCAGATCGGAAAGACAGAAGGCGCGTCTTCTCCGCCTTCCCATGTTGCGTGCCTCCGCGCAATCGGTGGATCAAGTGCTGCGCTCGGGTTCTTGTGGCAGGTGCCCCGCGAGGGCCAGCGCCACGCCCGCCGCGCACACCGTCACGAAGCTGAGCGCGAGGCTCACGAGGTGCCACGACGCGAACGCCTCCTTGGCCCCGCTCGCGACGGCGCCGTCCGGGCTGAACCGCAGCAGCCGCAACCGGGTCACCTCGTCCGAAATCGGCCACGCGACCACAACGGTCGCCAGCGCGAACGCGATCACCAGCACCCGCCACCGGTGAACCCCGTTCCGCTTCCACCAACTGAGCGCGGTGAGGAGCGCGAGCGCCCCGCACACCGCCTGCATCCCGAAGTACCGCGGGAACACCGGCCCGACCGCCGA
>DASWYH010001403.1:0-6069 GCA_036405095.1 Gemmata sp.
CCCGCTCCTATCGAGCAACTGCAAAAACACGTCGGTCGATAACGATTGGGTGTTCGAGTCGATCGGGCTGCACACCCCCGCCGAGGGCGCGAAGACCAAAACGTACATGCACCTGATGCGCGCGTCCAACGCGCTCTTCGAGCCCCCGGAACTCGCCCGCCTGGTGCCCCCGGCCCGCGCCGCGTCCCCGGAGCACGACCCGCTCCGCCGGCACGAGGCCATCGCTTACGATTTCCTCGCGCGCGGGGGCAAGCGCTCGCGGCCCTTCATCACGCTGGCCGCCTACGACGCGCTCAAGGGCGCCCCGGCCACGCTCAGCGACCAGGGCTGGGAGCTGCCCGACCACGTGAAGCGCGCGGCCATCGCGATCGAGACGTTCCACAAGGCGAGCCTGGTCCACGACGACATCGAGGACGACGACGCCTACCGGTACGGCGCGGAGACGCTGCACCGGACCCACGGGGTCGGCACCGCGATCAACGTGGGCGACTACCTCATCGGGCTCGGCTACAAGTGCGTGTCCCGCGACCGCAAGGCGCTGGGCGCCGAGGTCGCCGCGGATGTCCTCGACAAGCTCGCGGACGCGCACATCAAGCTCTCCGAGGGCCAGGGTGCGGAACTCCTTTGGCGCGAAGCGAAGGACAAGGCGCTCACCACCCTGGACGCGCTGAAGATCTACGCGCTGAAGACCGCGCCCGCGTTCGAAGCCGCGCTCTACACCGGCGTCCGGCTGGCGGGCGCGGTCGCGCAGTACGAAAAGCTCGTCGCGGACTTCAGCCGGAACGTCGGCGTCGCGTTCCAGATCCTGAACGACATCAAGGACTGGACCGGTGACGAGGACAACAAGCTGGTATCCGGGCAGGACGTGCTCGCGGCCCGGCCGACGCTCCTGCTCGCGCTCGCGCTGGAGGGCCTGAACCCCGCCCAGCGCGAGGAACTCCTGCACCTGATTTCGCAAGCCCGAACGGCCGGGACGAACGCGGACGAGATCGTGGCCCGGGTGCGGCACCTGTACTTCGCCGCGAAGGTGTTCGAGAAGGCCGACAAGCTCGTCGAAAAGTTCCGCGCGAAGGCCGAGTCCCTCGCCGACGAGGTGCAGCCCACCGAGTTCCGCGAGTTGCTCTACTACCTCGTGGACAGTGTTCTGGAGAAGCCGGAGCTGCCGCGCCAGGGAGTGGTCCAGTTCGTCCAGCTCGGGAAGTGAACCGCCCTCTTGTGGCCCCCGCGCCGCGTGTGCGGGGGTCCGACCCGCTGCCTGAAAGCCTCTCCGCCGGTGCCGGTATCCCCTCCAAGCACACCGGCTCGCAACCGCCCTTTTGTCACCACAGGGCCAATCCGTTGCTCACCACAGCCCCCACGTTCGAGCACCTGTACCAACTGTTCCCGGACGAGCCGGACCGCCCGGACGCGGTCGAAGTGCCCGCGGTCGAGGTGCCCGAGCCGTACCACGCGCTGCTCGTTCACACGCACCACATGACCGTCACCGTCGAGGAGTTCTACCGCGCGCCGGTGGACGTGCGGGTCCTGAGCTGCCGCCACGCGGGTAACGAGTACGCGCGCAAGATCCTCCTCGCGCTCAAAGACGAGCCGAAGCGCGTCGTTCAGTTCGGGCTGGTGCGGATCAACCTGGGGGTGTGTCCGGACGCGGTTCGAGCGGCGATTGTCGAGGGCAAAACGCCGCTCGGCCGGGTGCTGATCCAGCACAACATGCTGCGCCGGATCGAACCGATTTCGTACCTCCGCGCGACGCTCGCCCCGACAATGGCCGAGTGGTTCCGCGTCGCGCCGGGAACCGAGACCTATGGCCGCATCGGTGTGATTTACACCGGCAACCGCCCGGCGGTCGAGGTGCTGGAGATCCTCGCGCCGGTGAGCGCGGCCGAGTGAAGCCCCTCGGCGGACCGCGGCCCTCCCGGCGAGCCCGAGATCGGGCTGCCCTTTCTTCCCCTGCCACACCACACGCGGAGCCAAAGCGGGCGGCTTGTCCCCTCCAGTGGCGAACCGAAGGACCGCGAACCGACACCGGTGGTGTCACTGCGGCCGGGACGGCCGCGGTCCCAGGAAGACCATCAACCCATCGGCAGGTGGTCCTTCCCCGGAATCTGCGGCGGGGCGAGAACCCCCTTGCTACCGCTCACAAGCGACACCAGATCGGGTGCCCCGACCGGAGTGGGGAGCGCGAACAACTCGCCGTACATGTACCCGCACCGCGCCCCGTGGTAACCGTTGGTCGAACGGATGAGGTGCTCCACCTTCGCGAACCGGGCGGCGTCGAACTGCGATTCGTAGGCCCGCACCGCGGCAATCTTCACGTCGATCGTATCGGTGATGTCCACCACGAACTGACTGTGCCAGTGCCTCTGTTCCGCATCGAACGGGAACGGCACGTACACCAGGTGCGGCACGCGGTAAGGTGCCGTCCCCCCGAACCGCTCGTCCCACTTGGTGAGCTGTGAATAGAACCGCGCCGCTTCGCCGATCAATCCACCCTGGAGGTGGTCCGGAGACGCCGCCGGGGTGCGCCCGGCTGCGACCATGATGATACCGGGTCGGTAGCGGCGGAACTGCGTCGCCAGCGCGAACCGCGCCTCGGGGCCGTCCATCAGGACGCGGTTCGGGAGTTCGACGTTGACGCGCACCGGCACGTTGAGGATGCGCCGGGCGTCTTCGGCCTCCTTCTTCCGGGTTTCGAGCGTGCCCCGCGGGGTCGGTTCGCCGCTCGTCAGGTCGAAAATGCCGACCTTGTACCCTTGTTTGACCAGCTTCGCGAGAGTACCCCCGCACAGGATTTCGAGGTCATCGGGGTGCGGTGCAACCGCGAGAACGTCGAGCGATTCGGGCACGTGATCTGCTGACACGGGTGTCGTCTCCCCGAGTATACTGGGACGCATGTGGAGTGAGGTTGAGAGATACTCACATCACAAGGCACAGCTTTCACACAAGCCGAGGAACCCAACACCCCGAAGCCCGCTCGGGGCGCCACAGCGGTCTACTGAACCACCCCCCCGGCCTCGGGCGACGTCGCGCGCTTGTGCCACCACTCGCGCAGCGCGTCGATCTGGTTCCCGAAGTCGGCGTGCGCCGCGGCGTCGTCGATCGTCTTCAACTCGCTCTCGGTGAGGTTCAGGTTCAGGGACACCTCGTCGCCCCCTCTCAGCTCGAACGACACCGTCGCGAAAAAGTCGTCCGGGAACTGCCGCACCAGGTGCCCGTCGGCGCCCGACTCGGTGAGCCGTCGGATGTGCTCTTCGAGCAGGTGCAGCAGACTATCGTTTCGGAACGCGTGCGAGGTCTGGCGGAAGTTCCACAGCCCCAGCGGGGGACTGGCGACCCCCTGCAATCCAGCCTCCGGCACGCTCGGGGCCGCATCGGTGACCTGCTCCCGGCGCCGGCTCTCCCCGCTCACCCCGTCGCGGATCTGCACGATCACGACCCCGCTCGCCTTCTCCTTCACCCAGTCCAGGTGGTTGAACAACCAGTTCGCCGCGATCCCGACCCCGTAGTTGTCGTAGTACCCGGCGTCCACCACCCGCCGGGGCGGGTTCGTCGGCAGCGGGACCGCCGGCATCACGTAGGGGAACGACGCGCTCATCCGCACGGCCGTGGACAGGCGGAAGTCACGGGCCTGGGGGAACAGTCGGAAGAACTCCACTCCCTCTCGGGACAGCAGCCGGCGCCCGTCACCCCCGAGCGGGTTCTCGGTGCAGAGGTTCGCGCGCTCGCCGAGGAGCGTCCCGCGGTTGCGCACCAGCTTCCCGAGGTCCAGGTTGCTAATGAGCAACTGGCGCCCGTCTTCCACGAGCATCGGGGAGAATATCAGGGACGGGCGCCACCCGGCTTCTTCGCCCTCCTTAAGCTGCCCGAACGTCTGATCGAGTTGCCCGTGCAGGGCGGTGCTCCACTCCTTCTCAATGATCCCGCCGCGGTCTGTGCGCCCGAGGTGGAACGGGAGCAGCCACGACGGCAGGTCGCGCGTTACGAGGGTGTGGACGTTCGGGGTGAGGACGTCCGCGCTCATCCCCGCGGACAGCGCCGAGACGGCTCTTTCGGGGTCGCTCCCGCCACACAGCGGGTGCCGCCGCACACCAACCTCCTTATCGGGCGCCGCCAGACTTGCGGCGTACATGCCGCCGGCGATCATCCCCCCGGACGCCCCGGTGATGAGGCGAACGTAATAAGGGAACTCGATCTGGTCGTGGGTACGGAATCGCTCCTCAATGGCGAGCAGGGTCTTCATCGTCCAGGCCGCCGCCCGCGACCCGCCGCCGCTCACGCACACGAGCACGACGGGCGGCTTCTTCGGCCCACCGGGGCGCGTGTGCCTCGGGATCGGGTCGCTGGGAAGTAACCGGATGGGCTCCGGTTCCGGTGGAATAGCCGGGGCGCGGTCCTGAAACGGGGGCTCCGGGCACGCCGGACTCGACTGGGACCCGTGAGTCGCTCGGGCGTCTTCGGCCACCCGGTCCGTGTACACGTCCTGCAACCGGACCGGGCGGTCGTAGTACCGCTCCAGGTGCGGGAACTTCATCTTGTACGCCCGCCCGTTGATCAGCACCCAGCCGCCCAGCAGCAGCAGCGCCAGGCCGATCGGCAACGGGGAGAACGAGATCAGGATCAGACTGGCAGCCACCAGAGCGTTCAGCAAATACAAGATGCCGACGGCCGGCGAAAACGAGACCACGACCAGCCGCAGCGGGAGCATCAGGACCAGATACGTGATGCTGATCAGCAAGAAGTTGAAGAGGAACGCCCCGTACAGCGGGACGTACGGGCTGAGCCACCACCGGAGGCCCTTCTGCTCGCCGGGAGGGTACGTGGTCTGCTGGGCCGCTTCTCGGAGCAACTTCGCTTGCTCTCCTCGGTCCCCGGAACGGGTCATCGCCTCGATTTTACTGGTGCGATAGTCCGTTCCGCCGATCGCGCCGAACCGGAGCAGCCCGGTCCCCGCGCGGACCGAAAGGGCGGGCGGGTTCCGGACCGGCGCGAACAGGCCGAACGTGAGCAGCGCCAGAGCCGCCCAGCCGACGATCGCCCCCAGCGGTAAGGCCGGCGACCACGGGATCCGCCCCACCCGGTCCAGGTAGGCCGAGGGCCGCCCGCGGCGCCGGGCGAGCCACCTTGCGGCCGACCACAGCCCGAAGACGCGGAGCCACGCCACCCCCGTCGCCGGTGCCGGCGGGTCCTCCGGGACCTTCTTGTCTTTCGCGCGGTTGTTGCCTTCCGCCCGGGCCGATTCGAGCGGCTTCTTCGGGTCGAACGGTTTCCAACCGGCGTTCTTCTGCCAGCGGTTGGACACGAGTTCGTACCCGCCCCACAGGAGCGCCACCCCGCCGCCCACCACCGCGAACCCCCACAGGATCGACAGGGCGTACCGCCCGAACGAAGTCGCGGCCCTCGGGTGCCACCGGAACCGGGCCGGGAACCCCCGATCGTTGTTCGGTTCCGGCACGCCCGGCCCGCCCAGTTCGCCCCGGGCCTCACAGAACGGGGGGCGGTCGATCGTGAGGTTGTTGCTGAACTCCTCGGACACGTAGCCGCTCAGGAGCACCTGCCAAACCACCGCCCCGACCCCGAGCCCGACGAAGAACTGGGCCACCACGTTCGGCCGGGTGTGGTCGGCCTTCTCGCCCGGTTTCAGCTCCTTCGGGCGCCAGAACATTAAGGGCAGCGTCCCCAGGTTGAGCCCGAACTTGCGGAACAACACCAACCCGAGAAAGATTAACACAGTCGGACGCACGAGCGAAACACAAAATCCGAAGAAAAATGGGGCAAGCTCGACGTCAACCAGGAAGCGGAGCAGGTGCTCCCCGCCCGTAGACAGGTCCTCATAGCACTGTTCGATACAATTCATCATCTCGCCCGCCTCCGTGATAGGTCGCTCGACGTACCGGCGCCGTAAAAAATCAAATACACAAACGAATCACACAAGCCTCCCCGCTTCCCAACAAATACCAACTGCTACGTGAACAACCTGGCATACTACAGGGATGGACTTTATCCTCGTGAAATGGCCCTCGCAACGATTTTTCTCGAATCGGTCACACGCGCCACAGTGTGTGCCGAACACCA
>DASWYH010001404.1:0-11634 GCA_036405095.1 Gemmata sp.
GGATACCGTCACCGCTACTCGGCCCGTGTTGGGGGCCGGACTGGGCGCCGGTCTGGGCGGAGGTTGCGAACGGGCACCCGTCGGCCTCCCCGGGCGCGGTGGCCGCCGCCCGAACCCTCGTCCGGCTCCGCAGCAGCGCCCCGTTCGATCCAAGCGGCTTCGACCCGCGGGGCGCCGCGCTCCTCCCTTTCGCGGAGACGAACGAAGCGGCCGAGCGGATCGCGCGCACGCACGCCCAGACCGCACCCGGGGACCGCGCCGCCTGGGGGCCGCTCGTTGCGGCAGCCGGGCACGAGCCGGCGCCCCCGGTGCTCCGCGCCTGGGTCGCGGCGCGCCCCGGTGAGGTGCTCTGGACCGGTATCGACCTGGAAACACGAGACGAACCGGTCCGGTGTGTTTCGGGCTGGTCGGTTCCCGGATCGGAACTCCGCGCGTACCTCGCACTCCAAAGGGGAGAAGAGCCCAAGGTCAACGATTTTATGGCCCTGTGCCAAAAAGTGCCCCAGGCGCACACCGCCACGGCCGCACGGCTCGCGAAACGGGCCGAGGCCGCGGGGCTGATCGCCGAAGCCGCACTCCTCGGAGCGCCCACTCGGACCCGCGAGGCGCTCGCCCCGGCCGAGCGCGCGAGTACCGCCGACCAGTTGGCCGCCGGGCTGATCCGCTACGGACCGGCACCGGCGCTGGTGATGCCGTTGCTCGACCTGTGGGACGAGTTGCGGCCCGAGCGCGAAGAGTCACTTGCCTCGGTCCTCGGTCCGCTCGTGCCTGCAGAGTTTCACCGGGCGCTCTTCGACAACCGGTACGTGCCGCCGAGCCAAAGCGGGCGCCGGTTCGAAGCGCCCCATTTCCGAACGGCAATCGATCGGCTCACCGCGCGGTCCGAGAAGCACTCCCGGCGGGTCCGCCCGGCAGTCACCGTCGTGCGGAGCGCCGACCCGGTACCCGTAGCCACCCCGGTATTCGATCCGACCGATGAAGCGGTCGCCGAACAGTTCATCCGCTCTCTGGCCGCGTTCAAGTGCCTCAACCTCCCAGACCTCTCGCCCGCCCAGGCCCGTGCCACGGCCCGGCGGGTCGATGCCCTGCCGAAGGCCGAACCGCTGCCGTCCGCGCCGTCCGAGATCACTACACCCGGCCAACTGCGCGCGGCGGCTGCGGTCGCCGGCAACCGCTTCCAGATCGACTGGGAACGTGCCCGCGCCGAGCGATTCGTGTCGGCCCTCCTGTCCGACCCGGACCCGGAGTTCTGGCAGCGCACCGCCGCCGCCGCCCGGATGACAGGTGTGCCCGTGTTCCGGTTCCTCACCGCGGGCCGACTGGATCACCCCAAGGGGGCGGAAGAGCGCGAACTCCTGGCGCTCCCGGACGGCCCGTTCGTGCAGGTCGTGAGCCGGTTCGGCAAACTGACCGCGCCGCTGCTCGGGCGCGTACTCGCGCTGCTCGGGTCCGGGGCCGTGTTCGACGTACTATTCTTGCGCGCACTAACTCAGCACCGCAGCAAAAGCCTTGTCGAATTAGTCACCGACGCCATTTTTCGGAACCTCGTCGGCCGACTGACGTCCGGGGAGCGAGAAGAAGTGCGGGAGGCTCTGCGAGGCGCGCGCGGGTACATCTTCACCGGCCGCGCGGTCGGGAGCGGGGAGCTTCAGCAACTCGTGTTGGACATCCTTCAGCACCGCGCGGGGCGCACCGAGAGCGCCACCGAGTGGACCCGGTGGCTCAACGGCCTGACCGATGAGCCGTGCCCGCCGGGATCGCTGTTCGATTTACCCAAGTCGTGACGTGCTGCCGGCCCCCACGGTTCACGGTCTGCACGAAGCTACAGAACTCCGTTCGGCGATCCGGTACGGGTCACCGCTCCTGGCCCGGCATCCGTTTCGCCGGATCGGCCCCGGGCACGAACGGGGGGAGCCCCAGTGCCGCCCGGACCCGGTTACACTCGTCCTCCGAGATGTGGAAAATGTAGATCGAGTACCCCGCCGTTGCGACCGGCCGGAAGTGGCGAAAGTACGCGAACGCGGGGTGCTTCATCGAGAACACCTCGTCCTTTTCCGCGACCAAGTGTTTGGCCCCATACAAGAAGTTGACGCTCACCGCGTACCACCCCGGGCGCGGGCCGTCGCGGGCCGAATCGGCGGCGCCGTACACCGGCGGGTGCCCGGGGGGCAGGACGAAGTCGAGCCCGGCCGCCTGCGGGTTCACGAAGCCGTAATAAGCGAGACCGATCGGGCGCGCGTCCGGGTGTTCGTCGGCCCACTGTTTCAGGTACAAAAGATCCTGTCCCCAATCGAGGTTGCTACCGATGAGGTGGTAGCCGCCCCCCATCGGCCCCCCGGCGGGCTCGTTGAAGTACGACAGACAGTGTGGGTAAACGGCCAGACTGCTAACCGCCGCCGCCGCCGCCGCCCCCCATGCCGCAACCCGCCACCCGGCCGCACACGGCCCGGCCCACGCCATGACCCGACCCATCCAAACGAAGGCGAACGGGAGCGCCGGCAGCGCGTACCGCAAGTGCTGGTTCATTCCCGTTTGAGAGCTGACGAACCCGATCACAGCCAGCCCGTGTGCGAGGGCAACGAACTCGTCCCGGCGACCGGCGCGGCGCGAACTGCGTGCGAGCGTTGAGACGAGAGAGGCCGCAAAAATGACCAGCGTCCCGACCGGAGTTTTGACGAGGAACCCGTACAGGTAATAGTACCACCACCCGTCCGCATTCCGCCACTCCCCGCGCAAGTACCCCCCGCCCCGGACCTCGAAGTCCGTTTTCTGAACGTCGATCCCCAACACGAAGTTGAGCGGAACGGGGCTGGGAACCCAACCCAGCCCCGCACTCGCGAACCGGTTGATGCGCATACCGTCCGGTTGCGGCGTGGTGAGCGGCAGGCTCGCAAAGGGGATCTCCCCGAGCGGGACGCCCGTGCCCTCGAACCCGAAGCCCGCGTTCAGCACGAGCACGGCGAGCAGAAAGGCGCTCACGAGTTGTCGGCCCTCGCACCCCGCCCGCACGGGCCGGAACGCACGATAAGCCAGCCAGAGCGCCGGCCAGAGAGGGAACAGGAGCACCCACGTCGCCTTGCTCAGTAAGGCGAGCCCCAGCGCCAGCCCGGTCAGGGCCGCAGCGCCCCACGTCGGGGACCGGAGCCAGTGCCAAAAGGCGTAAGCCGCGAGCGCGCCGCAAGACGCCGCGGCGGCATCGGGGGTAATAAGCTGAGCGTGTGCAAGAACGTTGGGGCAAATGACCCAGAGGGTGGCCGCGAAGCCCCCTGCTCGTTCCCCGTACACGTCTGTGGCCCACCGGTACACGCCCCAGGTGCCGAGCAGGGCGAACGGGAGGCACGCCCAGCGGGCGACCGTGAAGTACCAGAACGCCCGCGCGCCGTGCTTCTCAACGAACTCCCGCCCGAGGTCGTACTCCGGTCGCTTCGGCGGCACCGGATCGATCGCGTAATCCGCCAGCTCAATGCCCGCGATCGCGAGCGGAGCGGTTGCGATCACGCGGACGAGGGGCGGGTTGACGCGGTAGGCCGCAAAGGTTCCGGTGCGCCAGCTGTGAAGCCCGGCCCCCAGGTGCCCGACCTCGTCGATCGACGGGCTGTGCCGGGTGGCCGCCCACGCGAGCAAGCCGGCCTGAATGGTGAGCAGCGCCAACAAGGGTCGCCGGACAACCCAGGAAATGGCGGGCACGTCGCGCACGGCAGGTCACTCACGTTGGCGGGTGGGTCGAGGCTTCAGGTGGTCCGGCGGTTCGTGAACCCGGCCGTAAGATGGGCGCAGATTGCGGCCTAACGGAACCAATGTCAAAACCGAAAGATCGGAAAAATCTCAACTCATTAAGTTGTAAAGAATTGCCGGTGTAGATACAAGTCATCAACCAACACAGTCCATGTCTCTGACCGATTCAGCCTGTTGGTCTCGCTTGCGTGGATAAAAAACGCTCGCCGCAAAATGGAGTTGGTGTTGAATTTAGCCCTGGTCGTATTAGTTAATGCAAGATTTTCCTTGAACTCGCCAACGAGCGGAATTAACGTACACGCGGCCCCAACTGGGTCCACACAGAATTCAAACAGGAGTAGGTCCATGCTGAGCGGGAAATCGTTCGGTGTCCTGGTTCTGGCAGTGGCGGCAGTAGCACTGGCGCAAGAGGCATATGGGACGACGGCGGCCCTCGACACCTCGACCGTTTACGGCGCGGGTCCGTGCAACCAAAAGAGCAACAGCTACACCTGCCCGAAGGCGAAGGCTGTCCAACTGAAAAAGTGCCCAACGGGGAGCGTCATTTGGGCCTCGGCAACCTCCGCAGAAGCCGACAAGAACGTCGAGAGCGGCCAGAGCAAAGAGCTGTGCAAGGTGGGCACGGATGCTGATAAGAAGCTGTGCGCGTCGTTCATCAAGACGGAGGGGAAGCAACCCTGCGATCCGCCGGCCACGTCGGGTACATCGACAAGCAGCACCAACTGACGGCGGACCCAAAAGCAGCGCGCTGAACCGGGACAGGAACCGCAAGGGGTACACAACGGTCAAAACGCCACCTGCTATTAATCACAATCAGCGACCTTGATCCGGCGGTTCGTAATCGGCCGCGCCAGTCTTCCGGGTGCTGACATCTGCCGGCGCT
This sequence comes from Gemmata sp., assembly GCA_036405095.1. Classification (GTDB taxonomy): domain Bacteria; phylum Planctomycetota; class Planctomycetia; order Gemmatales; family Gemmataceae; genus Gemmata. The sequence continues at coordinate 4,619 of DASWYH010001404.1, forward strand.
GCTTGCCGGCAGATATTCAACACTACGCCCGAAAGAAGATCTCCCAAACACAAGCGCAAAACAACAACCGACACTCGCGACAATACGAACGGGTAGCGTGACGGTGCTCGACTCCAAGGCACCGAGCGGCGCCCAACAATGGGACCACGCGATGGCCTTCTCGACGAGACGCCCGCCCATTCTTCTTTCAATCGCAGTCGCTCTTACTCTCGGGGCGACGGCCTCAGGGGCGGATCTGTCGGTTGCCCCGCTCGTGGCGGACGATGCCCCTGTGGCGGTCGTTTTTCGCCTCACGCGCGAGGCCTTCAAGGATCCCGACGGAAACGAGGGAGAATCAAAAGGGTTCCAGTACACGTTCGTGCGCGACTCGGAGCATCTTGTCCTCGACATCCAAGAGCCGCCCCCGGGAACCAGCCGACAATACGTCATCAGCCGGACCGGCGGGGACCATTACAGCGTGCGGTACGCCGCCGGAGAGAAACCGGTGAAGGCCCAGTCCATCCTCGTCGAAGCGCAACTCGCCTCCTTGGTGGCGGAACGGATGGACGCGAGCGACCTGAGACCGGTGCTCCGCTTCGTTCTCTTCGGGCGCCCCGAGCCGGTGACGTTCCGCGGATCGCTCCCGCCAGGGGGGCTGGTTACGAACGACCGGTGGGGAAAGTACCGCTTGGCCACCGAACCCGACCCGCAAGCGCCCGGGGACACGGTCGTGGTTGTGACGCTCGAGAAATCGGGGTCCGAGGAACTCGCGCCCGTGCGGATCGGGGACAAGGTGTACCAAGGGAAGATGGACGCGCCCGGTGAGTACTGGGGACAAGTCTTCGACAACCCGAAGCCGGTTCCGAACTTGAAGTTAACGCGGTGGCGGGAGGAACTCCGGCTGCACTACGCGCCCGGCCGGGCGAGCCCGTCTCGGGTCGCGTTCACGCACGAGATCGAAGCGAACAACGGTAAGAAGCACTCGCGCGAGTTCCGCTGCGAGGTCCTTGAGCACACCACGGACGCCGCGGCCGTGAACGCCCTGATGGAGAAGACGCGGTTCAAGATCAAACCGGGCTCCGGGGTGCTGACCGTCGTCGATGAAGACAAGGCCGTCCAAAAAATGTGGTCCAACGGTAAGGCCGTTGACAAGGTCAACTCGAAGGTTTTTGAAATCGGCGGCACGCGATTCAGCCGCACGCGGGTCATCTTCCTCGTCGCCCTCGCTGTCCTCGTCGCCGGGGTCGTTGTTTTCACCCTCCGGGCGCGTGCCCCAAAGGCCCCGGGGGCCGCGGAGACGCCTCCAACCGGTTGAAGGGGCGGGGCCGCGGGCGGCACCGGGTGGCGTTGACCTTTCTGTTGGAGGAGCCTCGTGTCCGGCTTCAAAACGCACGTTCTCGTCGCCGCCGCGCTCGTCGGCTGTACGAGCGGACCGGTTCGGGCACAGGGTCCGCAACAGGTCGAGGAGACGGACGATTTCGGGATCGGGCCGCACTGCGGGCTGTACTCGGCATTTGTGGCGATCTCGGCGCTCGGCGGTTCGCCCCGCAAGACCCTGGTCCACGACGAGACCTACCTCAGCTCGCCCTCGGGGAGTTCGGGCACCGACCTGTGCCGGGCGGTTGCGGCCGAAGGGTATCACGCGCAGCCCCTCAGCGATCTTTCGGCTCAGAGCCTGTTGGGGCTCGACGGCCCGGCCGTGTTGCATTTCCGCACGGCGGGTGCGACCGAGTACGACCACTGGGTGACGTACCTCGGTTACGAACACGGCAAGTTCAAGATCTACGACCCACCGAAACACGTGGTGTACCTGACCGAAGCGGAGCTTCTCACACAGTGGGACGGTTACGCCGTCGTGATCTCGAAAGACGGGATGGGGGTGCTGCCCCGGAGCTGGGCGCGCCTCCCACACGGCCGCCTCATACTGACGGCGGCCCTGGCACTCGCCGCTTGCACCGTGCTGACCCGCCGGCGCCTCCAGAACGGGCGGTGGGCCTACCTCTGGGTGCCCGTGGTTATTGGCGCCCTGACGCTGCTCCAGTTGTTCCTTCCGGGCGGAGCGGCATGGAACCGCGCGGAGGTCCGGCTGAGCGTACCGAACGCGCCGCGGTACAAGAACCACCCCGAAATCGCCACCGCCGCGGAACTGGCCGGGTTCGCTCAAGCGAACCCGTGCGTCCTCGTTGACGCCCGCCCGGACTTCGCGTTCCGCCTCGGACGGCTCCCCGGCGCCGAGAACCTGCCGGTCGGGAGTTCGCTGACCGCCTACCAAGCGTTCCTCGCGCGGCACCCCGCCGACCGAACGACGTTCGTCGTCTACTGCCAGACGGAGGGGTGCCGCTGGGCGGATGGGGTGGCGACCGCGCTGCGGACGTGTGGGGCCAACCGCGTCTACGTGTACCGGGGCGGGTTCAACGAATTCGAAAGCTCACCCGGTTCGGTGGTCGAGCGGTAGGGACGAAGCGCACGAACTCGGAACCGGAGTAAGCTCCCGATGCCTCTTTCTCGCTTCAGCCGGTGGGCGGCCCTCCTCGGGCGCGGGTGCCAAGTCGCGCTCGCCGTCGTGCTCCTGTACTCCGCGGGGGTCCACCTCGCGAACCCCTACGCCTACATCTTGTCGATCTCCCGGTACGGGATCACGTACAACGAGCCCGCGCTCGCCGCTCTGGCGTACCTGTTCCCGGTGGCCCACACCGCCCTCGGGGTGTGGCTCCTGGCCGGGTTCCTTCCGCGGTACTGTCTGCTGCTCACCGCCGGCCTGATGCTAATGTACGCCACGGCCCAATCACTCGCGTTGTCATCGGGGGGAGAGGTTCCGTGCGGGTGTTTCTCGCACGCGTCAGCGGCGCCGGTGTCGTGGCAGACCATCGCCACCCCGGCCGGCTGTTGCGCGGCGGCTGTTGTCGGTGCCGCCCTGACCCGGGCTCCGGGAGCGTGACGGCGGCACCGGTTATCGATCCAAGGGCAGGCCCAGAACAGAAGTGGGTGCGGGGTAGCGCATGCGTGTGTGTGTTCCGAGAGCGGCACCCGTGATCGTGCTGGCGTGCGCGCTGGTCGCGTGGTGGCTCGTGCGCCCGGCAGCGGCCCCGCCGGCGTTTCGCTCGGTCCGCTTCGAGACCGCTTCGGGCGGAACGGTTCAGTACGCCCTGTACACCCCGCCCCACGTGTCGTCGGCCCCGACGCACCCGCTCATCGTCTTCCTCCACGGGGGACGGGAGTGCGGACGGGATGGCGCCCGGCACCTGATCGTCGGGCCGTCGGTGCATGTCAATCGCGCCCACCCGGACTTCTACTTACTGATGTACCAGGCGGCTGATGAAGATTGGTCCCCTTGGTCCACAAACGCAGCGAATTTAACCGCCGCGGTCGAACACGCGGTGGCTCATTTCCCGATCGATCCCGACCGTGTGTCGCTTACGGGGCACTCGTCCGGCGGGTCCGGAGTTTGGGCGCTAGCTGTGGCGAACCCACGACGGTGGTCGGCGCTCGCCCCGGTGTGCGGCATCGGAGACCCGGCTACCGTTCGGGTCCTTCGGCACCTGCCGGTTTGGATATTTCAAGGGGAACTCGACGGACAAGATTACGTCGCGAACGCGGACGCTATGGCGCGCGCGTTGCGCGCCGCCGGCGGGGACGTGCGCTACAGCCGGTTCCCGGACGAGGGGCACCTCGTGTGGCCGTGCGTGTACCTCAACACCGAGGTGTACGCGTGGCTCACGGCCAAGCGCCGCACGGGGGGCGTTTGATGCGCGCGCTCCCGGCGGTACTGATCGCGGTTCACGCGTGCCTCGTCGGGTACGGGGCGTATGTGCACTCTCCGACCCGCAACGAGGTGGCGCACGTGCCGGCCGGGTTGGCCATCTGGAGGACCGGGACGTTCGCGCTGTACCGCGTGAACCCGCCGCTGCCCCGCGCGCTCGCGAGCCTGCCGGTGCTCGCGGCCGACCCGAACACCGACATGATCCCGGCGGCCGCCCGGACCGGGGACCGCGAAGAGTGGGAGGTGGCCGCGCAGTTCGCGGACGGGAACCCGCTCCGGTATCTCGCGCTCGTGCGGCTGGCCCGGTTGGCGGGCGTCGCGTGGTCGGTGCTCGGCGCCTGGCTCGTCTGGAAGTGGGCGACCGAACTGTACGGGACCGTGCCCGGGCTCCTCGGGCTGTTCCTGTGGGCGGTCGATCCGACCGTGAACGCCCACGCGCAGCTCGCCACGCCGGACCTCCCGGCGGCGGTCGCCGGGCTCGCCGCCGGGTACACGTTCTGGCGCTACCTCGTGCGCCCGGGCGCGGAGCGGGCGGTCGCCGCCGGGCTCGTCCTCGGGGCGGCCCAGCTCTGCAAGTTCACGCTCCTGGTGCTGTACCCGACCTTCCTCCTCGTGGCGGTCGTTTATGCGGTCGGGCGGGGCGGCGGGGGCTCGTTCGCGGGCCTCCCGACGGGTCGCCGCTTGGGGCACGGCGCGCTGATCTCCTTTATCAGCGTGGCCGTCATCAACCTCGGTTACCTCGCCGACGGATCGCTGGTGCCACTCGAAGAGTACTCGTTCCGGAGCCGGCTGTTGACGCTCCGCGTCGCGGAGGACCGGCCGCGCGAGGACAACCGGTTCCGGGGCACGTGGCTGGGGCGGGTGCCGGTCCCGCTCCCGTACGACTACGTCAGCGGGATGGACATCCAGCGCGTCGATTTTGAGGGCCGCTTCGAGTCCTACGCCGACGGCACCTGGGCGGGCCGCGGGTGGTGGTGGTTCTACCTGTACGCGCTGGCCCTGAAGACCCCGGTGGGGGTACTCGGGCTGGTCGCCCTGGGCCTCGCGCTCGCGATCCGCCGGCCCCGAGCGGAGGACGCCGCGGTCTGGCTCCCGGTGGCCGCGGTGCTGGTGTTCGTGAGTTCGCAAACGGGTTACACGCTCCACTCCCGGTACGTGCTGCCGGCGCTGCCGTTCGCCCTGGTCGGCGCGGCGGGAGCGGGGCGCCTGTTGAACCGGGGCGCGCGGTTGGTCGGGCTCCTGGTCCTCGGGTGCGCGGTGGGCACCGCGGTCAGCGTCGGCCGGGTCTACCCGCACACGCTGTCCTACTTCAACGAGCCGAGCGGCGGCCCCCGAAACGGGTGGCGGCACTTGGCCGACAGTAACGTTGACTGGGGTCAGGATCTGCTCCTCTTGCGCCAGTGGACCGAAGAGCACCCGGAGGCCCGGCCGCTCTATGTGTCCTGCTCGCACCTGGTGGACCCCCGACACGCCGGGTACGAATGGGAGGCCGCGCCGGTCGATCTGCCCCACGGGTGCGTACCCGGCCCGAACGCCCGGCCGCAAGATTACGACCGCTACGGCCCGCGCCCGGGTTACTGCGCGGTGGACGTGTTCGGCCTCGTGGCCGGGGACCGCCGCTTCTTCCAGCGGTTCGCCCCGGTCGACCGGGTCGGATACTCGATTTACATTTACCGCTTCACCGAAGCCGAGGCGCGCGCGGCTCGTGCGCAAATGGGGCTCCCACCGCTCCCCACGCTGCCGTAGCGGGTGAACGTTCGGTCCGAGCGCAATCTGAACCTGTCGTCCGGAGCGCAGCGGCCCGGCGACCGAGGAGGACGTGACGATGTACGGGACGTCTCGCAGGCCCGGCTTCACGCTCATCGAATTGTTAGTAGCGGTCGCGATCATCGCGGTCCTCATCGGGCTGTTGCTCCCGGCCGTTCAAAAGGTCCGCGAGGCCGCGGCCCGGATGAAGTGCCAGAGCCAGATGAAACAGGTCGGGCTGGCCCTGCACCAGCACCACGACGCGCACCGGGTGCTCCCGAGCAACGGCGGGTGGGACGGGAAACAAACGATCCCGGCCAAGGGCGGCGGGACGTTCGTCGCAGCCACCTACGACAACCAGCTCGGGCAGACGTTCCGGTTCGGGGTCGGGGATCCGGCCCTGGCGCCCCCGGCGCAGCTCGGGTCATGGCTATTCGCGATCCTCCCGTTCATCGAACAGCAGGCCGCCCACTCCGGGCGCGCGTGGACCGTCGCCGTCCCCATCTACCTGTGCCCCGCGCGGCGCCCGCCCGTGGCCCAGGTGATGGTCCCCTCCGACGAGTTCGGGACGTACACCAGCGGCGGCTGGGAGTGGGGGAAGACGGACTACGCCGGGACCGATCTGATCTTCCGCAACTTCGAGCCCGGAACCAACCCGTGCCGGGTGCTGGCCGCGATCACCGATGGCACCTCTCAGACCCTCCTGGTCGGCGAGAAGGCGACGGACCCGCAGGTCCAGCGCCCCGACAACTGGTACTGGGACGAACCGTTCTTCGTGGGCGGCTCCCGCGGCACGACCCGGACCGGGGTGCTCATCATGCGAGACGCGCCGGGGAACAACTTCAAACAGAACTGGGGCGCGGCCCACCCCAGCGGCGCGAACTTCCTGTTCGCCGACGGGTCGGTGCGGGCCCTGCGCCACGACTCCCCGTGGAACGTGATCGGTGCGTTCCTCACGCCCGCCGGGGGTGAGGTCGCCCCTGCGGACGAGTGACACCGGATCCGGTTGATCGATAACTAGCGGGGTCGGTCCGTTTGGTCCCTCTCCCGCCCGGGGAAAGGGACCAGAACAAGAACGTTACCGACCAACCCGCTTCGGTGCGAGTGAGCCCCGGTACGCCCGCCAGACTTTCGTGATGTGGAGCGGATTGATGCGCAAAACGTGTTTGTTGGTGGCCCTCGCGGCGGGCCTCCTCGGCGCGGCCAACCCGATGCCGGACGAGTTCACGCACCAGTTCCGGAACGGGGTCGCCGAGCACCCGACCCTGCGCCTGTCGGGACCGTCCGCCAAGCAGGTGGCCAAAGCGGACGCACAGGGGCTGCGGATCACCCTGTCGGGGAAGCGGGCGGACAAGTCCGGGTCCATCTCTGTCGGCCCCTCGTTCGCCATGCACGGGGACTGTGAGGTGACGCTCGGGTTCGACCTGCTCGGCACCGAGGACCCGCTCGACAAACAGGGCGGGGCCGGGATCGTCCTGACCGTCAAGGTGAACGGGCCGGAGGGGCGGGCCGTGTCCGTGAGCCGGCTCCG
>DASWYH010001405.1:0-5265 GCA_036405095.1 Gemmata sp.
CCGAGAAACTGAAACTCGTGCTGCTCGATTACGGCGCCGCCGAGCCCAAACAGGTGATTACCGGCGCCGAAAACATCGCCCCCGGACAGAGAGGGATGAAAATCGTCCTCGGGCTCCGCGGGTCGCGGTACTTCTTCACCGGCAAGGACGGCAAGAAGACCACCATGACCCTCGAACCGAAGGCCCTCCGCGGCATCGATAACGACGCCATGTGCATGTCGGACTTCGAGCTGGGCATCGCCGAAGAGAGCGAAGGGATTATCATCCTCGACGACGCCGACGCGCAGCCCGGAACCCCCGTGCAAGACGTGCTGGGCGAGGTCGTTGTCGAGCTGGACATCCTCCCGAACATGGCGCGCTGCCTCTCGATGATCGGGATCGCCCGCGAGGTCGCCGCGCTCACCGGCGCCACCGCCACCGTTCACACGCCCGTCGTCCCTGTCAGTCACGAGAAGGTCGAAGGCAAGGTACACGTCGAGATCGCGGACCCGAAGCTGTGCAACCGGTACACGGCCACCGTCATCCGCAACATCACCGTGAAGGACTCGCCCCGCTGGATGCGGTCGCGTCTCCACTTCGCCGGGATGCGGCCCATCAACAACGCCGTGGACATCACCAATTACGTGATGCTCGAACACGGTCAACCGCTGCACGCCTTCGATTACGATGTGCTCGTCGCCCGCGCCGGCGGCACCGCCCCCACCATCACCGTGCGCCCGGCAAAGGCCGGCGAGAAGCTCAAAACGCTGGACGGACAAGACCGGGAACTGTCCCCCGAGAACCTCGTGATCGCCGACACGGCCGGGGTGATCGCGCTCGCCGGGGTGATGGGCGGGGCCGATACGGAGGTGTCCGCCGCCACCAAAACGATTCTGCTCGAAAGCGCGTGCTTCGACTTCGTGAGCGTGCGCAAAACGGCGCGGCAGTTCAACCTGTTCAGCGAGGCGAGCGGGCGGTTCAGCAAGGGGGTTCACCCCGAGCTGGCGGGCACGGCGGCCGTTCGCGCCGCGCAACTGTTCCACGCCCATGCGGGCGGTGAGGTACTCGCGGGCGTGGTCGATGTGTACCCGGTGCCGCTCCCGCCGCAGGTGATCGACCTCGACCAGAGCGAAATCCGGCGGCTCCTGGGGTTCGAGATTCCGGGGGCCGAGGTGGTGCGCGTGCTCACCGCGCTTCAGTTTCAGGTGGAGCCCAGCGGCGAAGACTCCTGGGTGGTCACCACCCCGCAAACGCGGCTCGATATTCAGGTCGGCGCCGCGGACCTGATCGAAGAACTGGCCCGGGTCTACGGGTACGACAACCTCCCGGAACGGCTGCTCCCGCTGGAGCTACCGGAGCCGAAGGGGAACCGCTCGCTCGAACTCGAAGACAAGGTTCGTGACCTGCTCGCCGACCGGGGGCTGAACGAGGCCATTACGTATTCGCTCAGTAGCGCGGACGCGGAAGCGAAGCTCAATCCCTCCCCGGCGGCCGTTCCTGAAGGGAAGGGGGCGAACGATGCGTTCGTGGCCCTGCTGAACCCGCTGTCGCCGGAACGGTCGGTGATGCGGCAAACGCTGTTGCCCGGGGTGCTTTCGGTGGTGCAGAAGAACCTCGAAGCCGCCGACAGCGTCGCGCTGTACGAACTCGGGTTCGTGTACGTGCCGAAAGCGGGCGCGAAGCTCCCCGACGAACCGCGGAAGCTCGCCGTTGTGCTGTGCGGTCGGCGCGCCCCGGCCGCGTGGGACGACCCGCAGGGCGCTGTGCCCGCGAAGTACGACTTCTACGACCTCAAGGGCGTTGTGGAGGGGCTCGCGGCGGACCTGCACCTTCCTGGGGTGTCGTTCGCGGCCACGAACGCGGTTCCGTGGCTGCACCCGATGCGCGCGGCGGAACTGCGCGTGAACGGCGTCGCGGTCGGGGCGTTCGGCGAGCTTCACCCGAAGGTCGCGGAGGCGTTCTTGCTCGGCGAGCGCGCGGTTCAGGTCGCGGAACTGGACCTCGAAGCGGTACTGGCGGCGGTGCCGGCGCGGTACAAGTACGAGCCGTTCAGCACGTTCCCGCCGGCGAAGCGCGACGTGGCGGTGGTGGTGGCCGACACCACACCCGCTGAAGCAGTGCTGGGTGAGATCCGCGCCGCCGGGGGCGAGTTGCTCACCGGCGCGAGCCTGTTCGACGTGTACCGGGGCACCGGGTTGCCGGACGGGACGAAGAGCCTCGCGTTCGCCCTCACGTACCAGGCGCCCGACCGCACGTTAGGCGAAAAGGAGATCGCCAAGGCGCACGAGAAGGTCGAGGGCCGGTTGCGCGAAGCGCTGAACGCGAAGATCCGCGGGAAGGACTTGGCGTAAGCGTGAGGTGCGGTTCCCGTGGGACTGCGCCCATCCCGATCGCGGTCCCACGGGAACCGCACCTCACGCAGCAAACCACACCATCGCCGGGTGTAATTACCAGGACGGACCGGCGCAGGTGTGAAATCTACGAAGGTCCAGTAGCTTCAAGTGGTAAGTAGGGAGTGTAGCCGGTTCCAAGTGCCCAGCAAATCGCGGGGCATGTTTCTCGTCTGTTTGCCTCACCGACGACTGCCCACTGAGAATTTGAAACTGCTGAGGGCAGCATGAATGAGCGTGACGCGCTGTTCTCGGCGATCCTGTCCGACCCAGCCGATGACACCGCGCGCCTCGCCCTCGCCGACCGACTCGACGAGACCGGCGAACACAGCCGCGCGGAGTTCATCCGCGTTCAGGTGGCGCTCGCGAATACTCCCGATACCGACCCGGCGCACGACGCGCTGGCCGAGCGCGAGCGGCAACTGCTGCACGCTCACAGTGAAAAGTGGAAGCGAGAGCTCCAGTCACCCGGCGTGATGTTTTGGGGCGCGTTCCGGCGCGGGTTCGTAAACGAACTCAGAATCTACGAACCGGCCCAAGAAGACCCGTTCGACGATCCGTTAGTCCGGGCCAATTTCCCGGAGGGGAGTCGGCTCGAACAGGTCGTTACGCCCACTGAGTTGAGAGCCGCGTTCGTCACCGCCCCGCTCCAGAAATCCTGATCTCACTCTCGCACGGGCCACATTTTTGGCGCGCGGACGAAGCTCTCAATATGTTGCGGGTGCCTGAACTAGAACTGGAGTGGCGGTTCGAAACGGACGATCTGACCGCCTTGCTCGCATCCCCGCGCGCCGCAGAAATTCGGTTCCACTTGAACCCGCGTGGTTCGGCAGAGGAGGCGCATCGGCTCTTGAACTCGCCACACCTTGGCGGGGTCCGGACGCTCGATCTCACTGAAGTTCCTGCCGACGCCGAACTCGCCGCGGTCCTGGCCCGCGCGCCGGGCCTCCGGCACCTCGAAGTTCTCAAGCTGGGCGCACCCGGCTCACGCGACGGTCCCCGAATCGAGGAGGCCGGGCTCCGCGCGCTTGCAACCTCTCCGCACTTGACCCGGTTGCGCGAGCTCGAACTGTTCAACTCGCGCATTACCGCGGAGGGTGAGCGTGCGCTCGCAGCCTCGCGGGTCTTCGCCAACCTCACGCGATGGAACCTTTATGGCAACCCGATCGGCGACGAGGGCGCACTCGCGCTCGCGGGCTCGGCTCATAAGGCCGGCTCGTTTACCTCGACTTGAGCAGTTGCGGGCTCACGGCCCGCGGGCTCCGCGCGCTCTCCGAATCGCCCGCTCTGGTGCAGCTGCGGCACCTCAACGTGTCCGGGAACAAGATCGGTGACGAGGGCGCTCGTGTACTCGCATCCGCGCCGTGGCGCCTGTCTCACCTGCGCGCAATTTCGATCGGCTTAACTTCGGATGGCGCCCGCGAACTGGCGCGCTCGCCGGCCCTCGCGGGCCTGATCTCGTTGGATCTCAGCCACAACACGGAACTGGGGCCGACTGGAGCTGCGGCGCTGTTCGAAAACCCCGTTTGGCGAGACCTTAGAGGGTTGTCCCTGGGCTCAAAAAGGACTGACGCCAAGGTGCTCGATGCGGTTGCGACGACCCGCGGGCTGAACGGGTTACACTCGTTGCACTTGGGGTTCTGTCCCTTCGGTGACGCGGGTCTCAGCGCGCTGGCCAAGTGGCCGGGATTGGCAAGCGTGCGACTTCTGGACTTGTCGTACTGCGGAATCGGACGGGCAGGCGCAGAAGCGCTTCTCGCTTCGCCGCTTCGCCCGGGCGCGAACCTGCAACTGTATGGGAACTTCAAAATTCCACAAAGCACAATCGAACGGCTGCGAAAAAAGCACGGCGACGCAGTTTGGTGGTCGCCGTGCAATGCGGATAGTTGACGCCTCACGGGGTCGTGGGGAGCGGCATGGGTGCGGCACCGGTCGCGGGGGCGCAGCCAACCGCGCCCGAGTTGCACCCGCCGCCGAAGCACGACACCTGCGGGCCGTTGCACGGTCCGGGTCGCTGACACCGCCCACCGAACAGGTCTTCAAACGTGCCCTTGCTCGGAACAAAGATGCGATCGCCCGGCATGAGCTGGTAGTTGGTCGAGGTGTCGCCGAGTTGCACGATGTTCGTGTAACACACCGGGAGCACGGTGCGGCAACCATCGGGAACGGTCGGGCGCGACACGATCACGTTCTGCAACGAGGCGCGCCGGGTCGGGCCGCCGGACTGCGTGATCGCCGAGAGTACGGTGTCGTGCCCGGTGATCGGGAACGCCCCCGGTGCGTTCACCTCGCCCAGCACGTAGAACACCTTACCGGGCTTGGCGAGGAGCCGTACCGTCACTGGCACGTCTTTCGTTTCCTTCGCCTTGATGGCCCCGCGCACAACGCCCTCCACTTCCGGAAGCGTTTTCCCGGCGACCACGGGCCGCCCATACTGCCCCAAGTCGATGGTCCCGTCGGGCTGAACGGGCTGATCCGGCGGCAACCGGACTGGGGCGTCGAACTCGACCGGCTGAACAAGAAGCGTGTCCCCGGGTTCTACGACGTGCGCGGGCAGGAGTGACATGGCGAGTTCGCGGGGCACCGGGGCCGGAACCGGTGCCGTATCACGAATCGCTTTTGCGTCCTTGCTCAGCGGGTTAGTCGGCGTGCTGAAGCCCAGTGATTCGCCGATGGTCGAACATCCGGTCACCACCGAAACCATCATCCCCACAGCCAGAACGGCGCGGATGCGTTGTTTCATAGTAAAGGCCCTCCTGCCCCGATTACCGGGAGTGCCCGTACTATCGAGCTACACGGCGGGTCCGCTTGAACCGTTCCAGCCCCATTAGCCCGCCTTCGCAAAATTCTGACAAGCAGATTACTTGTTATTACCCATCGAACCTAACCCCGCCCC
>DASWYH010001406.1:0-7716 GCA_036405095.1 Gemmata sp.
CCAACTGCGACTCGCTCTCCAGCCAGTCCTTGAACGCGGGCGCCAGGTTCGGCGCGGCGGGCGCGGCGCCGCCCGCGGCGAACGGCTTCAGCGCGTCCGCGGCCTCGCCCGGGGTCTGGAACCGCGCGTCCGGCGATTTCGCCAGGAAGCGGTCCAGGACCGCCTGGAACCCGGCCGGCAGGCCGGACACGAAGGTGCTCAGCGGGGCGGGCTTCTCCGTCGCGTGCTTGAGCATCTGCGCCATGATGTTCGGTTCGGGGAACGGGGTCCGGCCCGCGAGGCACTGGTACATCACGCACCCGAGCGAGTACACGTCGGCCCGGATGTCGGCGGCCCGCGCGTCCTTCGCCTGTTCGGGCGCGAGGTAGTCCGGGGTGCCCAGCACCGAGCCCTCTTGCGTGAGCTGCGTTTCGAGCTGCGCTTCGGGCACGTCGTCGTCGAACAGCTCGCGCCCCAGCCCGATGTCCACGACCTTGACGGTCGAATCCCACGTGGTATCGGGCGCCCCCTTCACCGGTTCCGGGGTGAGCATGATGTTGGCGGGCTTCAGGTCGCGGTGGACCATGCGGCGCTCGTGCAGGTGCTGGAGCCCGTCGAGCACCTGGATCATGAGCCGAACGGTCTCGGCCCACGGGAGCTGCTTGCGGCGCTCCAGCACGTCGGCCAGGGTCTCGCCCTCCAGGAACTCCATCGCGATGAAGTGGATGCCGCCGCCCTCGCCCACCTGGAACGCGCGGACGACGTTCGGGTGGTCGAGCTGGGTGAGGAGCCGGGCCTCGCGCTGGAAGCGCCCCAAAATGTGCGGGTTCCTGGCGCGGGACGCCGGGAGGATCTTGAGCGCGACGAGCTGCCCGAAGTTGTGAACGGCCTTGTACACGCCGCCCATCTGCCCCTTGCCAATGCGGTCGAGGATCTTGTACCCGCCCAGGAAGAACCCGTCGGCGCGCCCGCGCTGCACCAGCGCGGCCTGGTACTCGGTGAGGCACTTGCGGGCGACCAGGAACCGGCGGAACGAGTCCACGCGCTCGTCCGGCCCGGGCTTCTCCTGTTGCCACTGCCGGTACTGGGCCTCCACCTCGTCCGACGGGAGCAGCCGGCTCTTCACCAGCAGCGTGCAGTATTCAGCGGCGGTCGCGGCGGGGGTTGCCATGAGTGGGGCCAGGAGTCAGGGAACGGGGCTTCAGGGTCCGGCGGGCCGCGGCCCGGACGCGGTCACTTCTTGCGCGAGTCGGCCACCATTTGGCGCACGGCGGGGTCGTCGCCGGCGAGCCCCAGGAGCGCGTTGCGTATCGCATCGGCTTCGGCCGCACGGCCCTGGGCGCCGAGCGCCTTCGTGTGTTCGAGTGCGGCTTGCACCGGCCCGCGGTTCAGTGGCGCGTGTGCGGGGCGGTTGCTCGGCTGCGTCAGCAGCGCCAGCCCGGCGCGCGAAAGTTCGACCCAGCGCTCTTCGGACCCGACCGCCGCGAACGCGGTGACGACGCTCTCCCACACCTGGCGCGCCTGAACCGGCTCACCGGACTGTGCGAGCCGCAGCCCGCGCAGGTAGCCGCGCTCGGCATCGGTGCGCGGGTCCGCTTTCGCGCCCTCGGCCACCGCGCGCCGCAGCTCCCGGCGGTCCCGGATCCGGCGCCGCGCCGCCGCGACCTCGTCCTTATACCGGTTCGGGTGCTCCCGCGCAAGCGGTTCCAGGTATTTCTCCGCGGCGTCCCAGTCCGCCGGATTTTCGGACTCGGCCAGCGGTTTCGCCGCCGCGAACAGCTCCTCCGGCGACGCCGACGGCCACGCGAACGGCACCACCAGCGCCGCGACCGCGAGCAGGAAGAGCGGGACCACCACACCGGGGCGCTTGAGGAGCGGGCGCCGCTCCGGCGGCGCCTCGGCCCCTTCGCCCGCGCCGCCGAGCGCGGCGAGCGTGGGCAGCTCCGCGGTGTCGGGGGTGACCTTCGCCGGCCACGCGAGCTTCTCGCCCTTGCGCTCGAGCTTCCCGCGGACCCGCTCCAGCTCGTCGAGCAGCGCCGTGGCGGTCCCGGGGCGGCGCGCCGGGTTCTTGTCGAGCAGCGCGCAGATGAGCTCGTCCACCTCCGGCGGGAGGTCGCTCACGATCAGCCCCGGGCGCTCCGGGAGCGTGTAGCACTGCTTGTGCATCAGCTCGACCACGGACCCCGCCGAGAACGGGGGGCGCCCGGTGACGAGCGTGTAGAGCACGCCGCCGAGCGAGTACAAATCGCTCCGCCGGGTGAGCGGCTTCCCGCTCGCGGTCTCCGGCGGCAGGTACGCCGACGAGCCGATCGCGGGGACGTGCGCCGGCGGCGCGGGGAACACCTTCGCGACCCCGAACGCCAGCACCTTCAGCGTCCCGTCGGGCAGGAGCATGAAGTTCGCCGGCTTCAGGTCGCGGTGGAGCACGTTCCGGTTGTGCGCGTGTTTGAGCGCCCGCGCCGCCTGAACGGCGATGCCCAGCACCTCGCGCCACGGCAGCTTACCGGCTTCGAGGCGCTTCGCGCAGTCGGTGCCGGTCACGAACTCCGACGCGACAAACGCCAGCCCCCCGTGGGTGCCGCAATCGAGCGTTTTGGCGATATTCACATGGTCGAGCCGCTGGAGCGGGAGCAGCTCGGCGCTCATGCGCTGGACAGCGCCCGGGTCGCGCACCCCGGTGAACACTTTTACCGCCGCGGTGGTGCCGGGGTCCGCGAACCCGCGGGCGCGGTACACCACGCCGAGCGGACCGTGTCCGATTTCGGCCTCCACGTACCAGTTCCCGACGCGCGCGCCGATCATGGGGGCTAATTATAGAAGAAAAGCCGGCCCACCCGTCGGCGGCCGTCCGCTGACCGCGGCGAGCGGCGAGCTACTCCGGCCCGACGTTGGTTGGCCTCTTCGCCCCGCGGCCGAGCAACCGACCCCACGGGACACGTTCCGCGAGCCGCGACACCGCGAGCGCGGGCAGCGCGACGCCCAGCACCTTCAGCCAGTCGGTGGCGGACAGCGGCGTGAGCCGGAAGAAGTCGGCCGCGAGCGGCCAGTACATGAAGCCGGCGAAAATCGGCACGATCACCAGTGACAGCCGCACCAACCACCGATCCGTTGCGAGCTGCGGCCCGGTGCCGCTCAGCACCCGCCACACCACCGTCGTGCCGAGCACGATGAGCGCGGTCAGCAGCATCGTCCGCTGGGCCTGCTCGTCGGCGCCCCAGACGTGCTTGCCCAGGGCGAGAAGGGCGATCCCGCAGCCCGCGAACACCAGCCCCGTCCGGAGCGCGAACCCGCCCACGTCCGCGAAAAACGGAACCGTGTCGGCCGCCCCGGAGCGCTCGCGGGTCAGCGCCATCAGCAGGGCCGGGACGCCGATCACCATCCAGTTCAGGAGGCTCACCTGCTGCGGCAGGTACGGGAACGGAATGTCGAACAGCCCGACCGCGTAGGCCAGAATGAACGCCACCGAGTACACGTTCTTCGTCAGGAACAGCTTGCCCGCGCGGCGCAGGTTGCGGACGATCGTCCGGCCCTCCGCGATGGCCTCCGGGAGCACCGCGAAGTCGTTCGCTTCCAGCACCAGACTCGATACCGTTTTGGCCGCCGGGCTGCCCTCGCCCATCGCGATGCCGAGGTCCGCTTTCTTGATCGGCAGCACGTCGTTGACCCCGTCGCCGATCATCGCGACGTGAGCCCCGCCCTTTTGGAGCGCTTCGACGATGGCCACCTTTTGCAGCGGCTCGACCCGTCCGAACACGCTGTGCGCCCGCACGAACGGCACCAGATCGGGGCTCGCGTCCAGCTCCTTTCCGCTCACCACCGGCTCGCGCGACAGGGGCAAGTTGAGCGGCGCGACGGTGGCGCTCACGGTCCGCGGGTTGTCGCCGGAGATCACCTTGAACGCGATCCCCTGGGCCGACAGCGCCCGGAGCACCGCGGCGGCGTCCGGGCGCAGCTCGTCCGCGAGGGCGATCAGCGCGAGCAGTTTCAGCGCCCCGGGCAGCGCCCCCGACTCAAGGGAGTCGCGCGTCCCGCTCTCGGCGAACAGCAGCACCCGCAGCCCGGCGGCCTGGAGCCGGTTCAGCTCGGGTTCCCACGCCCCGGGGGCCGGCGCCAGCACCTCCGGGGCGCCCAGGACGAGAACGTGTTCGGCCCCCTCGGCCCGCACCCGCACCGCGCTGAACCGCGTCCGCGCGCTGAACGGGATGTGCTCCCGGGCGTCCACGGGCACCTCGCCCGCTGCGGCCCGGATCGCGAGTATGTTCTTGTTGTCGCGGTCGATGGACGCGCACGCGAACAGCGCAAGCCGGTGCCGCACGTCCCGTTCCGCGAGCCCTTCGGGCAGAACGCGGAGCGATTCGAGCTTCAGCCGGTTGGACGTGAGCGTGCCGGTCTTGTCGGTGCAGATCACATCGACGGCGGCCATCGCCTCGACCGCGTTCAGCCGCTGCACGAGCGCGCCCCGGCGCCCGATCACGACCGCGCCGATAGTGAACGCCACCGTCGCGGTCAGCACCAGCCCCTGCGGGATCGTGGACACGACCGTGGCCGCGGCCATCCGGAACACCTGCTCGGCGCCGAGCGCCCCCGTGAGGTACAGTGCCCCGTAGAGCGCGCACAGCGCGAGGGCCGAAACGCTCAGCGCCGTGATGATGCGGTTCAGCGCGCGGGTGATGGGGCTGGTCGCGTACTGGTAGCGCGTGGCGTCCGCGGTGACGCTCTGCGCGAACGCGGCGCGGCCGACCTTTTCGGCCCGGTAGCTCCCCTCCCCGGTGACGCAGATGCTCCCCGACAGCACCCGCTCGCCCGGGCGCCGGCGGACCGGGTCCGATTCGCCCGTGAGCAGCGCCTCATCGACCTCCAGGTACTGGGCCTCGACCAGCGCGCCGTCGGCCACGACGGTGTCCCCGGCGCGGAGCCGCACCAGGTCGCCGAGCACCACGTCGTCCACGGGGATCTCGCGCGGCTGCCCGTCGCGCACCACGTGCGCCTTCCGGGCGGTGAGGATCGCGAGCCGGTCGAGCTGGCGCTTCGCGCGCCACTCCTGCACCAGACCGATGACCGTATTGGCCAGCGCCGTACACGTGACCGAGACGCCGGCGCGCCAGTCGCCGAACCAGAACAGCGCCCCGGCGGTCGGCCCCACGACCAAGTTGAACACCGTGAACAGGTGCCGCGAGAGGATGCTCGCGTAGTCCGCCCACGCCGACCGGCGGGCGCGGTTCACTTCACCGCGCCGGACCCGCTCCGCGACTTCGTCCGAGGTGAGGCCCACGGGTGCGCTGGTCATAAGAGGCGGTCCCTCGGGAGATGAACGGCGGAGCCGGTGCCGACGCTTTCGTTGTTGGTGCCGGCGCCCCGGGTGGCCAGCCGGAGCGACATTGTTACCCCCGGCGGGTTGTGTAACATGCCCGTAAGAGCCACGGTTCCTGATACCGGACAGGCCGGATGCCCGTTCCCGCTCGTGTTCCGAAAGCGATGGCTGATTCACCCGAGCTGCTGCCGGGCGCATTGGCCGGCCCGTGGGCCGCGTTCTCGGCGAGCACCGCATGCCACCGCGGGGGCTACTGAGCACTTTGCGGACCACAGCCGTTTGCGCGGATGTGTTGGGCGAGCGCCCGCCCCACCCGATACGCCCCTACCCCGCCACACCACCACCGGACACACGCCCGTGAAAACACTCCTCGTGCTCACAGCCGCCTTCCTTCTCGGCCTCGCGCTCCCGCGACCGGCCGGCGCCCAGTACCCCGAGTGGAAGCACTCGGGATCGGTGTTCGTCCTCACCACGCCCGAAGGCGCGGGCCTCCCGGCGACCGCGGCGGTCGAAAACTTCCCCCTGCTGGTCCGGTTGCACACGGACTTTTTCGACTTCACGCAAGCAAAGACCGACGGCGCGGACCTGCGGTTCGCGAGCGCAACGGGCGCCCCGCTCGCCTACCAAATTGAGGAGTGGGACGCGAACAAGGGAACCGCGAGCGTCTGGGTCCGGGTGCCCACCATAAAGGGCAACGCGCGGCAGGAACTCAAGCTCTACTGGGGCAACGCGCGCGCGAAATCGGAGTCAAACGGGAAGGCCGTGTTCAGCGCCTCGAACGGCTACGTCAGCGTGTGGCACCTGGGCGCGACGGTGGGCGACGAACTCGGCACCCTCGAATCGAAAGACACGGGCACCGCCCCCGCTCCGGGGGTCATCGGCCTCGCGCGCCACTTCCCGGGGCAAAAGGGGGTGTTCGGCGGCGACAAGATCCCGAACTACCCCGCCGGGGCGAGCGCGCACACCACGGAAGCGTGGTTCCGGGCGGAAAAGCCGAACGCAACAATTATCGGCTGGGGCAACGAGGGCGGGGGCCGCGGGAGCAAGGTCCGGATGCAGCTCCGCAGCCCGCCCCACCTCCACATCGACAGCGACTTCTCGGACGTGCGCGGCGAGGCCCGCGTTCCGCTGACCGAGTGGGTTCATGTGGCCCACACCTACGACGGCGCGGGCGGGAAGATCTACATCAACGGGAAGCTCGACGCGCGCGCGAAGCCGCTCCTGAACATCAAGTCCCCGTCCCGGCTCTGGCTCGGCGGGTGGTATCACGACTACGACTTCGTCGGCGACCTCGACGAGGTGCGCGTCTCGAAGGTCGCCCGCTCCGCGGACTGGATCAAGTTGCAATACGAGAACCAGAAGCCACTTCAGACACTGGTCGGCCCGTTGGTGCGGCCCGGCGCCGAGTTCGGGTTCCCGGAAACCGAAGCGGCGGTGCCGGAGGGCAAGAGCACCACGTTCACGGCGAAAGCCGGCGGCGCCCAAAAGCTGTACTGGAGCGTGATCCGCGACGGCCGCGAAACCGTGGTCGCGACCGACCGGTTCGCGTACACGTTCCGCGCCGGGCGAGTGGCGGGGGACCGGTCCGCAACGCTCCGGTTCAAAGCGGTTTATGCGAACGAAACGAAGACCAAAGACGTGTCCGTCGCCATCAAAGAGGACGTCCCCGAACCGGTGTTCACCCTCCGCGCCCCGGACACATGGGACGGGCGCAAGACGATCGAAATCGTGCCCCAAATCAGCAACCTGAACGAGATGCGCGCTCGCAGCGCGGCCCAGCTCAACTTCAGATGGAACGTTTCGGACATCGCCACCATCAACGAACCTGGACCCGGGAAGCTGATCCTCCGCCGCGCCCAGAACAGTGGCCCGATGAAAGTGTCGGTTGCGATCGACAACGGCGGCGCGCCGACGGTCCATTCGGTCACGATCGCGGTCACGGAACCGGCGAAAGACGCCTGGGTGGAGCGGGTGCCCCTGAAAGACGAGAAGCCCGAGGACGGCCAGTTCTACGCCCGGAACGACAAGAACGAGGGCACGCTCCACTGCAACGGCACCCTGCGCGAAGCGGCCGACACGGTGTTCCTGAAACTCTTTGCCGATGACAAGCTCGTTGGCACCACCGAAAAGAAGCCCGGGGCCGACAAGTCCTACGCGCTCGCGGTGAAGCTCAAACCGGGCCTCATCAAGTACCGGGTGGAGTTCGGCGCGAGGAGCGGCGGCGCCGAAACGGTGCTGCACAAGGCTTCGAACCTGGTGTGCGGCGACGCCTACCTGATTACCGGCCAGTCCAACGCCGTGGCCACCGATTTCGGCAAGGACGAGCCGCCGTTCCGGAGCGAGTGGGTGCGCACCTTTGGGAGCATGTCCGGCAGCCCGAAGCCCGTGGCGCTGTGGGGCAACGCGGCCCACCGGAGCCGCGGCGG
>DASWYH010001407.1:0-4296 GCA_036405095.1 Gemmata sp.
TTATCAGTCAGGCGAACAGACGCGAAGCAAGCACCGTGGCCGGAAGGAACCACGGACCCGGCTTCACTCCCCACTGACCACTTGAAACTACTGGAATGGCGCCTTGTGGCGTCCAGGTAAAGAGGCGAAACTCGGAGGTGCGGATTTTCTGCGCGATGAACCCCTACCGGCTGGAGGGATTCCGATGGGCGTCACCGTACTCGGGTTGGTGCTTCTCGCGCCCGCGGCGCCGGTACCCGCTCGGCCCCCCGTTGCGGCCCCAAAAGCAGACCGCGCCAAGGCCCTGGAGTTCGCCCGCATCGTCTACAGCGCCGGCGATCAGGTGGCGGCGCGGTACGCGCACCCGGTCACGATGCAGCAGCTCATAACCGCGGCCGTTCGGGGGCTGTACGAGGAGTGCGGTCTCACCGTGCCGCCCCGGGTGGCCCTGGCGCTGAGTTCTGCCCGCGGGGCGGTGGAACTGGTCGATGTCCTGACCGATGTGCGGCTCCTGCTCGCGGATCAGCCGGCGCTGCGCGGGCCGCGGGCGCTGTTCGCCGCCGTCAACGGGTTCCGGCACGCGACCGAACCGCTCTGTAAGCTCGCGAGCCCCCGGGCCAACACGTTCGCCTCCATCGACATGGACTTCGGCGTCGGGATCGAGCTGGAGGGCGTCACCGGTTCGCCGTGGATGATCTACCAGGTGGAGTACCGAACCGCGCGGGGCCAGTACGCTCCGGCCGGGTGGCTCGACCAGCCCCAGCGGCCGGAAGAGGTGGCCTCACCAGCGGGCTCGCTCTGGCGGGTCAAGCGGGTGATCCCCGAGAGCCACGCGCAAAAGGCCGGGATCAGGCCGGGCGACATCATCACGCACTTTAACGGCACCGCCGTCACCGCCGACAACGCGAACAAGCTGTTCAACCAGTTCGCGTTCCCGACGCACGTGTTCAACATCCAAACGGGCCAGGCGGTCGCCCCCGATCTCGCGCTGGGGATCAAGCGGGCGAGCGCGAAGCCGTTCGTTGCGAAGCTCCCGAGCGGGCCGTACAACTCTACCAGCGCATTCGGGGTGATGCGCACCGCCGAGGACAAATGGGACTGTCTGCTCGACCGCGCGTACAAGATCGGCTACATCCGGCTCGGCGCCGTCGAGACCGATCTCGACACGAAAGTGGGCGAGATGCTCACGGAACTCGACCACAAAGGGTGCCGCGCGCTCATCCTCGATTTGCGCTGGTGCCCGGGCGGGTACGTCGATCCCGGGGTGCGGATCGCCGGGATGTTCCTGCCGAACAACGCGGTGATCGCCCGGATGAAGTACCGCGACGTCCAGTTTGCGGGCGCCGAGGGCGAGATTCGCAACACGTTCGGGGTGACCCGGAACACCACGTACCCGCTTGTGGTGCTGGTCGGAAACGAGACGACCGGCGGCGGGGAACTCATCGCCGCGGCCCTCCGGGACAACGGGCGCTGCGTCCTGATGGGCCAGCGTACCGTCGGCCGCGCGTCGATCCAGAACGTGATCGATATCGGGTTCAGCGGGATGAACTTCAAGGTGACCACCGGCGAATCGTTCCGCCCGAACGGGAAACCGCGGATGCGCAAACCGGAGAGCGGGCCGCTCGACGAGTGGGGGCTGAAGCCCGACGAGGGGCTGGAAGTACCGGTCACGAAAGACAAGTCGGCGGAACTCCGGCGCGCGGCGGAACTCCATTCGCTGCGCCCGTTCGAGAGCACCGAGGCGCTCGACTTCGACGACCCGGCACTCGACCCGTACCGGATCATGGCACTCGACTACCTCCGCAAGAAGCTCGGCAAACCGAAAGGGGCACGGTAAACGGCCCCGTGACGGCGACCGCACGGGGCGCCGCAAGTGCTCGCCGTCTCCGGCCCGGCTTCATTGAATACTCCGGTAACCCTCCCGGAGCCTTCTGAATGAAACTCGCCACGATCCAAACGCCCAACGGCCCGCGGGCCGCGCTCGCGGTCGCCGACGGCTACATCGACCTGCACGCCACCGACCCCGGCCTGCCCTCGTGCGTGAAAACGCTGCTCGCGGCCTCGCCCGCAATTCGCAAGCTCGCGGCCGAGGTGGCGACCTCCCCCAGCGCGGTCAAGTACGCAACGAACGCTGTGAAGCTGCTCCCCCCGGTCCCGAACCCGGGCAAGATCCTCTGCATCGGCCTGAACTACCGCGACCACGCCATTGAGGGCGGCAAGGCGATCCCGACCGAGCCGGTGATCTTCGGCAAGTTCCCGAACACGCTCATCGCGCACGGCGAACCGATCGTTCTTCCGAAAGTCGCCCAGAAGATTGATTACGAGGCCGAGTTGGTCATCGTGATCGGCAAGAAGGGGAAGCACATCCCCGACACGAACGCCGCGTTCGAGTACGTCGGCGGGTACACGGTGGGCCACGACGTGAGCGCCCGCGACTGGCAGTTCCGCGGCGAAGAGAAGCAGTGGATCATCGGCAAGACGTTCGACACCTTCGCCCCGACCGGCCCGGTGCTCGTCACCGCCGACGAGCTGACGAACCCGCACAACCTGCAAATCCAGTTGCGGCTGAACGGCACCACGCTCCAGAACTCGAACACGAAGGAGTTCATCTTCGGCGTGCCGGCCGTGCTGGCGTTCCTTTCTCAGGTCGTCACCCTGGAACCCGGCGATCTGATCTTCACGGGCACGCCGCCGGGGGTGGGCATCGCGCGGAAGCCGCCGGTGCTCCTGAAGGCGGGCGACGTGGCCGAGGTCGAAATCGAGGGCATTGGCACCCTAAAGAACCCGGTGGTCGCGGAAAGCTGATTGGCAGGGCCGCGCGATTTTGGCTACCCTGATCGTCACGTTTCGCTGTGCCGGGTGCGTTTAGCTCGTCGCTCTGCGACAGGCCGATGTTGCGTCGGCCGAGGTCCTGGCTCCACACGCGCGGCGGGGAAGGCTGTTCCAGCACCGCTTTCGGCGACATGTTCGACGTCGGCGTGCCGCTCTGGACCTACCCCGCCAATCGTGGTTTACGGCACGCCGACGTCGAACATGTCGCCGGCGGTGCCGTGAGCCTTCCGCGCCCCAGGTCGAGAAGTAAACCACCCGGCACGGCGAACTCACTCTTTCGGCGGTTCGGATTGGTCGAGCCGGTCCGGAATCCGCGCACTCGTGACCGGGTTCTCGATCCGGTGAACGAGGTAGCGCCCGTCCGGCGACCGGAACACCACCGGCTGATTCCACGGGAACTCGCGCCGCTGCCACGCGGGTAGCACCTTCGGCACCCCGTCCGCGCCCACTTCGTTTTGTTCGCTGTACCTTTCGGTCACGCGGTGAATGTCACTCACGACAAACCGCGCGTGCGGCAGCGCGCGTTGAAGTTCCTCGAGCACTTGCGCTTCTTGCCACTTACCCAGGCCCGCCGCGGTGCCCACATGCATGAACCGGAAGCCCGGTTTGACGCCCAACGTGAGATAGAGCACGTGCGGCGAATCGTGCCACGCGATCAACTCGCCGTCGCGCAGGTTCTGCTCTCGCAAGAAGTCCGCGACGGCGCCGAGTCCGGCCGGGTCGTTCCCTCCGAAGTGCTGCGACCACCGCGCAACTCCCAGATGCACCTGGCGCGGAGGATCGGGATCGAGGCACCGCACCCAGAGGCGCGTCCGCTTCCACTCGAACACCGGATGCGGGGGCACGTGTGCGAAGTGCCACCCGGCGAACACGTGCAACACCCCTGCAACGAGTTGGACGGCAACAATCGCGCGCGGCACGGGCCACCGGTTCGCGGCAAACACCGCGAGCATCAGGAGCGTTTCCGGAACGTGAACGTAATGGAACGGGCGCTGAAAGAGGAGCGCGGTGAGCAGCCACGCGAGGTACACCGCCGCGAGCATCCGCCGGCGCGCGATTTCGGGTTCTTCGGACTTGTTGCGCAGGTTCGCGACCGCGAGGGGAGCCGCGAGCACCGCGCACACACTGTACGGCGGAAAGTAAGTCAGTTGGATCATGATCCGGAACGGCAGTTCACGAAACACGGTCGCGAGGTAGTCCGCGTTCCAGGTGCGCCAGATCTCAACGAAGTGCGGCCACGCGCCAGTACCCACTAGCCACCCGGCCCCGCCCACCAGCGCAACGACGCCGCCCGTAAATACGGCGAGCGTGTCCCGGGCGCGCAACGTCCCGATGGTGACGAGCCATGCGGCCCCCGCGACAAAGAGCAACTGCGGCTTGATCCAGCACCCGAAGCCCCAGGACAGTCCTTCAGCAACGGCGAGCACTCGCGCCCCCCCGCGCTCGGCGCGGTGCGTCCGGAGGGCAACCGCCACGAGCGCGGGG
>DASWYH010001408.1:0-1526 GCA_036405095.1 Gemmata sp.
GTGGCCCTCGACCAGTAGGCCGCGGCCAGTTCTTTCAGACTTCGACCGCTGCGCGTCCCGGCCCGAGCCGGGACGCTTCGCTTTCCTCGGCCCCGATCACCCGAACGGGAATCGTGTTTCACCACCCTCACTCTCCACCCAACCAATGACCAAGAACCTGCTCCGCCTCCTCGCACTCTCCACCGGCATCGCGTTGCTCGGTTGCGGCACGAAGGCCCCCGAGGAGAAGACCGCCACCGTTACCGGCAAGGTGACCCTTACGGGCAAGCCGCTGCCCGGCGGCACCATCACCTTCCGCTCCACCGCCGCGGCCCACCGCGTGGGGTTCGGTGAAATCAAACCGGACGGAACATACGAGGCCAAGAACGTGCCCCAAGGGGAATGCAAAGTGTCCGTCACCAACATTCACCTCAAGCCCGTTGACAAGGCGACCGGAACGCCTTCAACGGATGGTTACCAAGGCCCGCCCCCGGGCGCCAAGTACGTGCCGATTCCAGACAAATACACGAGCGAAGCCACGACGCCCCTGACCGCGAGCATCACCAGCGACCCGGCGACCTACAACGCCGAACTCAAGTAACCCTCGCCACGGGCCGCCCGAGCCTTCCAGCTCGGGCGGCCCGTGGTTCACGGCTCCATCCGCCCCTTCAAGAACCCGCCCTTGAGCCCGCACACGGTCAGCAGCATCTGCCGCTTCACCAGCGGCACCAGCGGCATCAGCGGCAGGCACACGTCGCGGCCCCAGCCCAGCACCAGCCAGTCCGACTGGAAGAACGGCGACAGCAGCCACGTCACCGTTGCGTAGTACCGCAGGTAGCTGCGCTGCGCACGGCGAAATGCCGCGAACCCCAGCGCGGGGGTGTCGGCCCCGTTCAGGCACCCGGCGAGGCGCCAGGCGTCCACCAGCGCGAGGTTGATCCCCTGCCCGAGGTGCGGGCTCATCGCGTGCGCGGCGTCGCCGATGAAGATCACCCGCCCGTCGTGCGTGCGCCGGAGGTACACGTGCTGGTACGTGGTGTGGATAAGCTGATCGAAGTCCTGAAGGAAGTCGAGAACCGGGGCCGCTTCGGGGCAGAAGCCCTGCATTTCGGCCTTCAGTGCGTCCAGCCCGCGGGCACGAATCGCGCTCACCTCGGTGTTGCGAACGCCCCAATAGAGGCTCACCAATCCGTCCCCAATGGGGAGCAACCCCAGCAACTGCCGCGTGCCGCGAACCACCTGAAGCAGCTTCCCCTCAACCGCCGCGGCCGGCGCCGTCACCCAAAGGGTGCCGTGGTCGTACTTCGTGACCGCGGCACGGAACCCGAACGCCGCGCGCAGGTGCGAGCGCGAGCCGTCGCCACAAACGACGCAATCGAACGGCCCGTGGCGCCGCCCGCTCGCGTCGCGGAGCAGCACCTCGCCGAAAGCGTTGGTCTCGCGGGAAACGATTTCCGTTCCGAGGCGGACGTCCACGTTCTGCGTGTAAACGAGGTCGCGCACGGCGCGGAACAGCACCCCGCGGTGAACGCCGTACGCGCAGTTCC
>DASWYH010001409.1:0-1824 GCA_036405095.1 Gemmata sp.
CGGCGGCGTCAGCGGTCCAGGGCACCGGCGCGCCCCACCGCACGGCCCCGCCGCTCTCGAACCCGATCGTCGCGGCGCCCGCGCGCGGGCGCGCCCCGCCGAGGAACTTACGGTGCGCCCAGCCGATCCAGCGCGCGGTCCAGTGCGGCATCGAGTTGCTCTCCGGCGGGCACCGCGCCCGGGGCGCCGCACGTCAGGCAGGCGGACGCGCGCGGGATCTTGAGCCGGTGCGCGCGGAACGCGGTGTCGAACACGCCCGGCACCGTCTGGAGCGAGAACAGCAGGCTCGTGAAGTCGGGCGGCTCCCCGAGCGTGACCAGGGCGTGCACCCCGGCGATCACGTGGATGCTGGCCTTGCTCGCCGGGACCGTGGTTTCGGGCTGCGGGCCGGCGGGGTTGCTGTAATCCGGGGGCGGGCCGGCGGGCTGTTCGACCACCTCGCGCTTCAGGTAACTCGCGACGCACCCGTAACACGCCGCCCCCGGCGCGAACCGGTGGACCCACCCGCCGATGCCCCCGCTCAGCACCTCGCCCAGCGTCCACGGCTTCCCGGCGCCCCGCATGAGCGCATCGAACGCGAACTTCGCGGCCTCGTTGTCGGCCGCGCAGACGCCGATATCGCACTCGTCCGCCAGGCGCGCGAACTCGTTCTGCCGCCCGGGGTCGGTGATGTCCGCGACCAGCGCGACGACGGTGAGGTCCGGGCGAATCGCGCCCAACCATTCGGCCGCAAGCTCGGCCTTCAACCGGCCCACCGCGGGCGGCGGGAACAGGTGCCGGTGAACGTTATGAGGCGCGTACACGTCCGGTTCGATCAGGGTCACGCGGGTGACCCGCGGGTCGCGCGCGACGAGATCGAGAACGGCCATGCCGCCGCTACCCGCACCGACTTGGAAGACAGTTGTCATTGGTCACTGGTCGCTGGTCACCGGCCTGTCCCCCGGGTGGCGCTGCCCGGACCCGGGGACAGGCCGGTGACCAGTGACCACCAGATAAGTAACTAATAACCAACGACCAGCGCGCGCCCCTCAGCGGTTACCTTTTCGAGTTCCCCGACGGTGCCGCGGATCTGCTGGTTCAGCGCGCGGATCTCGGCCATCTTGGCTTCCGCGCTCCCGCGCATTGCGGCGAGCCGGAGCACCTTGTAAATGTCCTTCGCGGTGGTCACCTGGTCGTCCATCTTCTTGAGGTTGGCGTCGGCCTCGGTGACGGTCGCCACCCAGCGGCGCCGGAGGTCCGCGTTCTTCCCGAGTTCCGCGCTTTTCATTTCGGGCGACACGATCGACTGCGCCACCTCCTGCATCCGCCGGAAGTGCCGGTCGAACGATTTGGTGACCCGGGTCAGCTCCCTCTTGAGCTTCTTCACCTCGGCCTCGATGTCCTCCCAGTGGTCCTTCCAGGCCGCGACGAACTTCTCGTTCCCGGCCCGGTCGGCCGGGAGCTCGCACGCCGCGTATCGGGCCTCGATCGCGTCCATGCGCTGCTGCGCCTTGGCGCGGTTCGCTTCGAACTCGTCGAGGGCCGTTTGCGGGGTGCTGGAACCGCACCCGGCGGCCGGGGCCACGGCCAGCGCACAGAGAAGAACGGCCGCCGTCCGGGTCGAAAGCGGGAACACACGCATGGGGCGCTCGTGGTGGGAGGGAACTGTCACCCACCGATACGCAGCGCCGGGGCCCCTTTTTGACCGACAGCGGTTCGGTCCGCTCATTTCGCTTCGGGCAGCGGCCACTCGCCGGTTTCGTGCCACAGCTCGTAACACAGCAGCCAGCGCCACGCCGCGACCACCGCGAACACGCACGTGAACTGGCTCGCGTCCCAGCGGCT
>DASWYH010001410.1:0-2721 GCA_036405095.1 Gemmata sp.
CCCACCAAGGCAAGCGGGCCGCCCCCACGTTGTGGGGGCGGCCCGCTTGCCTTGGTGGGCACGGCGTTCCAATTGGCTACTCGGCCTTCTTCGCCTCAACGCTGACAACAACGACCTTGTCTTCTTTCTTCTCGGTTGTCACTTTGACGCTGCACCCGGGCTTCAGGTCGGCGAGTTTGCACTCCTTGCCGTCACAGAGCACTTGTGCGCTGGCGGGCACGGTGTGCGTTTGTTGGTTCTTCCCGTCCTTGTCGGTCATGATCAGTTTGCCGGCTTCGGCCTTGACCACCTTGCCCTCGTGGGTGCCGGGCTTGGGGTCGTCGGCGCGGAGCGGGTTCAGGGCGAGCGCCACAACCACGACCGTAGCGAGGGTGAACGTGCGACGAAACATGGTGAGCCTCCTCTTGGTTGCCGGTGCGTCCCGGTGTGGGCTGGAACGGGAGGCGAGTTGTTGCAACTGACGCGCCACGGTTCGAGGGCCGTTCACGCCGAAACGGAGGCCCGCGCCGCTCGGAGCGCGAGGCGGTAGTCGCGCCGGCGCGGAGACCGCCGGCGCGGCACCGACATTTTCGGCCGTACAGCGGGTCGGGCCTTCACACGCGCCGCGCGACGCGCCCGTGCAATGCGGGTAGCGTGTCGGACCACGGTCACGATCTGGAACAGCATTCCCGCGGCGATAGGCACGTACAGGACGTTCGCGATGACTTGCGTGAGCATGGCGTCTGCTGCCGTGAGTTGGGTGCGTTGGTGTAACGCCACCCAACCACGGACTTGCGCCGGCTCAACGGGCGTCGGCTACCAGATCCCGGGGGCCGCGCTCGGCGCCGGTGCGAACGGCCGCGCCCGCAGTTCCGATCGTTTCCGCCAGCGGCGCCGGGGACGGTTCGCGGGCCTGGACACTCGGGAAGAACGTGGGGTCCACGAGGTGCGGCACTAAGCCGTGAACTAGTCCGAAAATCACCCCGCACCCGACCACAACGGAACACGCGAAGAGTACGAGCAGTTTCATGAGAAGGCTCCTCCTGGTGCGCCAGCGGACCCGCGGGTGGATTATTCCCGCATATTCGGTGAATGCAGGAGCAATTCGAGTGCCCGGCACAAAGTGAGAGGCGGGTCTTGTGAACGGGTGCCGGTCCGGGGTTCTGCGGCATTGAGAATCTGCGCAGCCTGCGCAAAGGTACAAAATGGCCGTGACGGTGCTTGCTTCAGCCCTGCGCGGTCCGCGGGCGGATCAGGAGCACCACCACCACGGACAGCACCGCGGCGCATGCAATGGCACCGAAGATCATGGCCAGCGGCACGTTGTGATCGCGGAGCGACCCGAACCCCCAGTCCGCGAGCCCCCCGCAACTGATGCTCACGAGGTTCATGATTCCGTACCCGGTGGCCCGGAGTTCGGGCCGCACGATCTGGCACAAAATGGGCATGTTGTTGCAGTCGAAGAAGCCCCAGCCCAGCCCGAACAGGATGAGGAACGCGATTGCCATACCGAGGGTTCCCGCGTTCCCGATACCGACCATCGCCGGGATGATGAGGCACATTCCCAGCGCGCTTACGTTAATGCGCCCGCGGTTGGACGTGCGGACCCACCGGTCCGCGAGCCACCCGCCGAGGAGCGCGCCCCCAATTGCGGCAGTCTGCCAGTAGAGCGTGGCCGCGACCCCCGCTCTCCCCTGGCCGATGTTGAATTGCTGCTTGAGGATCGCGGGCATCCAGTCGCGCACGACCCACCCGGCGACCGCCGGGAGCGTGAAGTACAGCACCAACAGCACGAACGACACATTCGTGAGCAACTCGCGAGACGCGCGAACCGGTGACACCCGCGGGGCGCTTCCCGGTGCGGCCGAACGTGGCGCATCGCGCAGGAGAGCCACGAGCGGGAGCGCATACAGCATCCCGAAGGCGCCGCACGCGGTGAACGCGACCCGCCACCCGTACTCGGGCGCGTCCGCGACGTGACCGCCGAACCCGCCGGTGATGACCCCGCAATAGATCGCCATCTGGTGCAACCCCACCGCACGCGAGCGCGTGTGCCCGGTGTGAGCGTCCGCGATCAGCGCCAGGGCCGCCGGGATGTAAAACGCCTCGCTGATGCCCATCAGCGACCGCGCCACAAGCAACTCGTCGAACGAGTACGCGTGACCGGTCCACCACGTCACGCCCGACCACACGAACAGGCTCCCGCAGATGGTGAACCGTCGGCTGAACCGGTCCGCGACGAACCCGCCGATGGGGCTGAGGATCGCGTACACCCACTTGAACTGGCCGAGCATGAAGCCCCAGTTCTCTTCGCTGCCGATGTCGGTGATGTCGGCCATCACCGAGAACTTCATCGACGCGAGCATCTGCCGGTCGAGGTAGTTGAGCAGCGCGACCGGCCACAGGAGCGCGACCGTCAGCCACGCCGCTCGTGCGAGGGAGGGAAGGGGGGAGGGGCCGGGCACGGTTGACACCGCTCCTTACTTGTCGGGTGTAAAGCGAGACACTTCCGGCGACCGCACCCCGGGGCGCGTCTCGCCGCTCGGGACCACCCACGCGCCGCCCCAGCGCACGCACGGCGCGGTGACGCGCGGGCTGGTGAGTTCGCCCGCCGCGAGCCACTTGCCGCCCGCGGCGTCGTACCGGAGCACCT
The DNA here is from genome assembly GCA_036405095.1 of Gemmata sp. GTDB lineage: Bacteria > Planctomycetota > Planctomycetia > Gemmatales > Gemmataceae > Gemmata. Next base: position 2,633 of record DASWYH010001410.1, read on the forward strand.
GCCGGCTGAACCCCTTGTGCGCGTCGGGTGCGGCGGCGAGTTGCGAGCCGTCGTCGCCGCCCAGGACGTAGAAGCCTCTGCCGTCGGCC
>DASWYH010001411.1:0-4991 GCA_036405095.1 Gemmata sp.
GGGACCGCGGGCGTCCCGCCCGCTGCCCCGTGGTGAGGGAAGCTTTCCCCGGGACCACGGGCGTCCCGCCCGGTGCCGCGGTGGCGCTCCGGTACGGTTGGACCGTTGCGACACGGCGCGCGTTGCAGCGGGCGGGACGCCCGCGGTCCCAGGGACAGGTCGCCTCAGTATACGCTCGGGTGCCCGCCGGGTACACTGCCTGAACGCCGTTCGGGAGGGCCACCATGTTTCGCGCGCTGTTGTGCGGGGTGTTCGTGTTAAGCAGTTCCGTGGATGCGTTCGGCCAAGAGGGCTACCAGAAGCCGCCGCAAGCGGTCCGCGACATCCTCGACGCGCCGGCGCCGCCCGCGCTGTCAGTCTCACCCACCGGTGAGAACGTCCTCCTGGTGCAGACCACCCGCTACCCCTCGATCGAAGAGGTCGCGGCGCCGGTGCTCCGGATCGCCGGGCTCCGCATCAACCCCCGAACCAACGGCCCCGCGCGCCCGGCGCGCGCGACCGGGCTGTCCCTGATGCCCGTTACCGGCGGCGAACCGAAAGTGATCGCGCTCCCCGAAAAGGGGCGGATCGGGTTCCCGATGTGGTCCCCGGACGGGAAACGGTTCGCGGTCGAGAACTTCACCGATGCCGGCATCGAGCTGTGGGTCTGTGCGACCGACGAACCGAAGCTGGAGAAGCTCCCGGGCGTGCGCCTGAGCGCGGCCGTGGGCGAGTCCGCCCAGTGGATGCCGGACGGGCGGTCACTGCTCGTGCAACTCGTCCCCGAAGGGCGCGGGGACGCCCCCGCCGCGCCCGTTGCGCCCGCCGGGCCGGTCGTGCAAGAGAGCGGCGGGAAAGCGGCCCCGGTGCGCACCTACCAGGACTTACTCAAAGACCCGCACGACGCGGCGCTGTTTGAATATTACTGCACGTCGCAACTCGCCGTCGTGAGCGGAGCGGCCGAGAAGCTCGTCATCCAGAACGTCGGCAAGCCCGCGATCCACATCGGGGCCGATCCCTCCCCGGACGGCCAGTTCGTGCTGGTGTTCCGCGTGCAGAAGCCGTTCTCGTACCTGTACCCGTACTCGGCGTTCCCGCGGACCGTTGAGGTTTACAAGGCGACCGGCGAGCGGTCCGCAACAGTCGCCGAGCTGCCGCTGCAAGACAAGGTGCCGATCGAGGGCGTGCCCACCGGCCCGCGCGCGATCCGCTGGGTGCCGACGCTCCCGCACGGGCTGATGTGGGCCGAAGCACAGGACGACGGCGACCCCAAGAAGAAGGTGCCGCACCGCGACGCACTCTTCACCGCCACCGCCGGGGGGGAGATCAAGGGCACGGAGCTGATGAAGCTCGAACACCGGTTCGCCGGGCTCGACTTCTTCCCCACCGGGAACCGGATGCTGGTCCGCGACTACGACCGGGACCGCAAATGGGTCCGCACGTTCCTCGCGGCGTCCAGTGCGATCCTGGCCGCCGAGCCGAAGCTGCTGTTCGAGCGCTCGACCCAGGACCGGTACGGCGACCCCGGCGCCCCCGTGATGCGGCTGCTGCCCAGCGGGCACTCCGTGATCCGCACCGCGGGCGACCCGGCGGGCGACACGTTCTTCCTCAAGGGCGACGGATCGACCCCGAAGGGCGACCGCCCGTTCCTCGACAAGTACGACCTCAAGACGCAGAAGGCCGAGCGCCTGTTCCACTGCCCGGAGGGGAGCTACGAGGAGGTCGTCCGCGTGCTCAACGTGTCCGGCACGAAGCTCCTGATCCGGCGCGAGTCCGTCAGCGAGCCGCCGAACTACTTCTACCGCGACGGCCCGCACGAGAAGCAACTGACCAGGAACGCCGACCCCGCGCCCGAGCTGCGCAAGGCGAAAAAGCAACTCGTCACCACGAAACGGGCCGACGGCGTCACCATCTCGTTTACGCTGCACCTGCCCCCGAACCACAAAGAGGGCGACAAGGTGCCGGCGGTGTTCTATGCGTACCCGGTCGAGTTCGCGTCGGCCGCGACGGCGAGCCAGGTCACCGGTTCGCCGCACCGGTTCACCGCGGTCGGCGGGTACTCGCACCTGTTCTTCCTCACGCAGGGGTACGCGGTGCTGGAGGTGTCCATGCCGATCGTCGGCCCGCCCGAGACCGCGAACAACAACTTCGTGGACCAACTGAACGCGAACGCGAGGGCCGCGCTGGAGAAGGCCGCGGAGTTCGGCATCGACACGAACCGCGTCGGGGTGATGGGGCACAGCTACGGCGCGTTTATGACCGCGAACCTGCTCGCCCACAGCGACCTGTTCAAAGCGGGGATCGCGCGGAGCGGCGCGTACAACCGGACCCTCACCCCCTTCGGGTTCCAGAACGAGCGCCGGACGTTCTGGGAGGCGCCCGAGATCTACGGCCAGATGTCGCCGTTCTACCACGCGAACAAGATCAAGGAGCCGTTGCTCCTCATTCACGGCGCCGCCGACAGCAACCCCGGCACGTTCCCGGTCCAGAGCGAGCGCATGTACCAGGCGGTGCGCGGGAACGGGGGCACCGTGCGGCTGGTGCTGCTTCCGCACGAGGACCACGGGTACGCCGCCCGCGAGTCGATCGGGCACGTGCTCCACGAGCAGATCGCGTGGTTCGACAAGTACGTTAAGAACGCGAAAAAGTAGAACACAAGGCGGTGGCCATCACTTTTGCACTTGTAGATCTGGTTCCGGGGATCGACATGGCGGACGCGCAACTTCTGGTCCTGGGCATCGACGGCGGCGCGACGAAGACGGTCGCGGCGCTCGCGGACGCGCGGACCGGCGCGGAACTCGGGCGCGGCGAGGGCGGGCCGTCGAACATTCAGGCGGTGGGGGTCACCTCGGCGCTGCACGAGTTGAACGCGGCCGTAGTGGGTGCATTCAAGGCCGCGCAACTGAAGCGGGTGCCGGTCACCGCCGCCGCGCTCGGCCTCGCGGGAGTGGACCGCGCCGAAGGCTCCGACGTGATCCGCGGGTGGGCCGAGCTGGTTCAACTCGCGGACCGGGTGAGCGTGGCGAACGACGCGACGCTGCTGTTCGCGGCCGGGACGCCCGACGGGTGGGGCCTGGCCGTCATCGCCGGGACCGGGTCGATCGCGTTCACCCTGGACGCGCACGGGAACGACGCCCGCGCCGGCGGGTGGGGCTACCTGCTCGGCGACGAGGGGAGCGCGTTCCGCGTGGGGCTCCGCGGGTTGCGGGCCGCGTGCCGCGCCGCGGACCGCACCGGCGCGCCGACGGCCCTGCTCCCCGCGCTGTTGAAGGAACTGGGCTCCGAAGACCCGCGGGAGTTCATCCCGGCGGTGTACCGCGGGAAGTGGGACAAGGCCGCGATCGCGGCCCTGGCGCCGGTGGTGCTGGCGCTCGCCGCGTCGGGCGATGCGGTGGCGAATGGCATCGTCGAACAGGAGACGCACGAACTCGCGCGCACGGCCGCGGGTGCGGTTCGCGCCGGCGGGCTCCCCACCGAGGGCGTCCCCGTGGCGCTCACGGGGGGGCTCGTGGTCGAAAGCGCGTCGTACCGCGAGCGGTTCCTGGGCCAGCTCCGGGCGTGCGGGGTGAACCCGGGGCCGGTGGGCGTGGTCGATGACCCGGTCGTCGGCGCGGTGGTGCTCGCGCGGAAGCTCCTCGGTTAGAGCGCTTTTGCGGAACCAAGCGCGGGCGGAAGCCCGGTGCGACCGCTTCAATTTCGCTTGAACTCGATCCCCGCGAGGGTCACCCCGGCGACCTTCCCGGCGGCCACGGTGAACGTTGCGAGTTCGTGCTCGAAAAAACCGTCGGTGATGCGGAACGTGTCGCGCTCGTAGTGCTCAAGTGGGAGCGTGAAGCTGCTGAACGTCGCGGTGAGCTGCCCCGCTTTGTGCGCAACCGTAGCGGTCCCGTAAGCCGGGTGCGTGTATGCGCCCGCGTAACTCGTGAGCGGGAGGGCGGGCTTGGCGGTCGGGTCGCGGGCCTTGTCGCGGGCCGCCCGTGCGGCCTTCTTGGCCCGGGCTTCGGCGGCGACGAGCTGAACGTAATGCGCGTTCCAGTCCTTCGGTTTCAGCTCACAGTACCGGTCAATGAGCGTGTTGGTCACGGCGATCGGCATCCGCGAATCGTGCAAGTTGGTCAGAACCGCGAACCCCAGTTCCTTTTCCGGCACGAGCGTGAGTTGCACACGGAACCCGTCGATCAGCCCGCCGTGCGCCACCACCTTGAGCCCGTGGTAATCGTTGACCACCCACCCCATTGCGTAGCTCATCTGGACCGTGTCCGGGAACATGCGCTGGGTGGCCCCGTCGAGGCGCATCGGGTTCTGCGGGGTGCGCGTTTCGAGCAGCGGGTCCGAGGAGACGAGGCGCTTGCCGCTCGGTGCCACGCCGTCGGACAACTGGAACTCCAACCACGCGGCCAGGTCGCGCGGGGTCGCGTTCATCGACCCGGACGGGTTCGGCTCCTTCATCTCGTACACCGGCACCCGCTCCACCTCGCCGCTCGTGTTCACCCGGTGCCCGGCGGCCCGGTCCGCGCCCTTGGGGATTTCGAGCGTGGTGAACGTGACGCCCTTCATTTCGAGCGGCTCCGTGATGTGCTCGCGGACGAGTTCCTCCCACTTCTTCTTCCCGCACCGCTCGGCGACCCGCCCGGCGGCCATGAACGGGATGCTGCTGTACCGGAACCCGCTGCGGAACGGGTAGTCGAGCGGCAGCCGCGGCACCTGCTTGAGGGTGTGGTCGATGCTCCACGGCGCCCGATACCACAACAGGTCGTTCGCCCCGAGCCCGGTGCGGTGGGTGACGAGGTCGCGGACCGTGAGCAGCGCGTTCGCGTTGGGGTCCGAGAGCTTGAACCCGGGCAGGTACTTGCGGACGGGGTCGTCCCAGCCCAGGGCGCCGGCGTCCACGAGCATCGCGAGGAGTGTGGTGGTGAACTGCTTCGTGCAGGACGCGAGCGGGAACGTGGTGTCCGGCGTGACGGGCTCTTTTGCGTCCACGGACCGGCGCCCGTAGCCCTTGAGCACGAGCG
>DASWYH010001412.1:0-2463 GCA_036405095.1 Gemmata sp.
CCAGGGTTTTGTTGCTGCTCGCGGCGTCCGCCACGCTCAGACTGGTGGCCGGGTCGGTGGACACCACGATGTTCGGCCACAGCGCGGCCATCAGCAGGAACACGTAGGTGAAAATGTTAAAGCAACTGCTCGCGAATGCCGCCGCCGGCTGCCGGCGGTACAGCGCCCGCGGGATGTTCGCAATCGCCAGCGTGTTCAGGACCGGCACCACCCACAGCCACTTCGATGTGCGGAAGTGTACCGTGGCCCGCGGCAGTTCGACGAGGGTCCACATCGTCTGAATCAGGAACAGCGCGACGAACACGCCGAACGTGGTCCACATCACCTCCCGCAGCCGCTCGTGCAACGCCCCTTCGGTTTTCAGGTGCAGGTAGATCGCCCCGTGCATGGCGAACACGGCCACCGCGGTCGCCCCGGTCAGGAGGGCATACGGGTGGAGCTGGTCGAGCACCCCGGCCCGGACGGTGCCGGTGGCGTCCAGGGGCACGCCCCACACCGCGTTCCCGGCCGCCGCCCCGAACAGGAACGTCGCCCCCACGCTGCTCCCGAAGAACGCATAGTCCCACGCCCGGCGGCCCCGCGCGGACCGCGTTTTGCCCCGCATCTCGATGCTCGCGGCCCGGAAGATGAGGGTCACCAGCAGCAGCATGAAGGCGGTGTAAAACCCACTGAACACGGCGGCGTAGGCGAACGGGAACATGGCGAACAGGGCGCCCCCGAACGTCACCAGCCACACCTCGTTCCCGTCCCACAAGGGGCCGATCGAGTTGAGCACCAGCCGCCGTTCGGTCTCGTCCTGGGACACGAACGGGTGCAGGATGCCGACGCCCAGGTCGAACCCGTCGAGGATCGCGTACCCGGCCAGCAGCACGCCCAAAAGGAGGAACCACACCGTCACCAGCGCGGAGCGGGTGGCCGGGTCTTCGCCCAGCGGACCGACGGCCCCGGGATCAAGTGCGAACAGGGCCATCATGACTGCGCCTCCGGCTCCGTGGTCGTGGTCAGGCCCGCGGCGAAGTTCGGGCGCTCCGTCGCGGTTTCGAAAAAGCCCTTCACGTCGTCGGTCCCGGCGGGCGCCTCGGCCGGCGCCTCGGGGCCGGCGGTGATTTTATGGTGGAGCACCCGGACCCAGATCACGAACAGGAGCGCGTACACCAGCCCGAAACCGACGATGCTGCTCAGCACCTGATCGCTCGTGACGGAGCGGCTGACGGCGTCCGCGGTCCGCAACCCGGTGCCCGGTGCGTAACTCACGAACCCGTCCGGGCCGACCACCACGTCCCCTTCGCCCGTCGCGCCGCCGGTCCACTGGACCTGGGGGTGAACCACCCAGGGTTGCCGACCGACCTCAGCCGCGACCCACCCGGCCTGGTTCGCGGCCAGAGCCGGAAACACGGTGACCACGAACGCCCACAGCAGCCACCGCCGCTCGAACAGCACCCCGCGGGCGCGGAAGTACCAGCCCGCAGCGGCCAGCGCCAACAAGTACGTTCCCACCCCGACCATGACCCGGTAGCTGACGAACGGCACCAGCACCGGCGGCCGGTCCTCGGGCCGGAACCGATCGAGGCCGACAACGGTGGCGCCTGGATCGTTTTTGAGCAGCAACCCGTAGCCACCCGGGACGGCCACCTCGTACCGGGCCTCCTGGGCGGATGCGTCCGGCACGCCGAACACGGTCAGGTCGCCGCGCCCGGTCCGGAACTGGGCTTCGTAGGTCGCCATCTTGGCCGGTTGGTGCGCATACGTGATCCCGGCCTGGAGGTGCCCGGTCACCGCCGCCGCGACCGCGCCGAGGGACAGCACGACCATTCCGCCGCTCAGGCTCCGCCGGGCGAACTCCGTGTGCCGGCCGCGGAGCAGGTAGTACGCGCCGACGCTGCACACCAGCGCCCCGCCGACGATGAACGCCCCGGTCAGCACGTGCGACAACCGGGCGGCACTGGACGGGTTGAACACCATCGCCCAGAAGTCCACGATCTCCGCCCGGAACACCTGGCGCCCGTCGATCAGGAACGGCTCACCCTGGCGGAACACCGGCACGATGTGGTGCCCCGCCGGGGTCTGCTGCCAGGAGTTGGCGACCACGATCCACACGGCCGAGAACGCGCTGCCCAGCGAAACCATGCAGGTGCTGAAGAAGTGCATCTTCGGGCCGACCCGGTCCCAGCCGAACACCAGCACGGCCAGGAACCCGCTCTCCAGGAAGAACGCGAAGATCCCCTCCGCCGCCAGCGCCGAGCCGAACACGTCGCCGACGAACTCGCTGTACACCGCCCAGTTGGTTCCGAACTGGAACTCCATCACCAACCCGGTCGCGACCCCCATCGCGAAGTTCAGGGCGTAGATCTTCGTCCAGAACTTCTGGGCCTGACGGTAGAGCGCGTCCCCGGTGCGGACGTACCTCCAGCCGAGCCACACCAGCACCGCGCCGAGCCCGATGGTCAGGGGCGGGAACAGGTA
>DASWYH010001413.1:0-1818 GCA_036405095.1 Gemmata sp.
TACGAGATCCAGATCCAGGACGACTACGGCAAGAAGAACCTCAACGGCAGCCACATGGGGGGCATTTATCCCCGCGCGAATCTGGAGAAAGGCGGGTATCTGGACAAGGGCGTTCCGCCGAAGGTGAACGCCGCGAAGCCCGCCGGGGAGTGGCAGACCCTCGAAGCCGTTTGGAAATCCCCGCGGTTCAACGACAAGGGGGAGAAGATCGCAAACGCGATCGTGGTGAAGGCCACGCTCAACGGCGAACTGATCCACGAGAACGTGGAGGTGAAAACCCCGACCGGCGGGAACTGGGCCAAGAAGGAGACCGCGACCGGCTCGTTCATGCTCCAAACCGACCACGGCCCCACCGCGTTCCGCAACGTGCGCATCCGCCCGCTGAAATGAGTTCCGCCCCCGGCGGCCCGCCGCGCCATGTCGCGCGGCACGGGGCTGCTCGCGCCCGCAGCTCCGGGTACACTCGGGGCACCCCCCGGCACCCCGAGGCACCCATGAACGTTACACGCCGCGCGGCCCTCACCGCCGCGCTCACCGCCGCAAGCGGCTTCCGCGCGCCGTTCGCCCGAGCCGCAGAGAACGCGTTCACGCTCGCGACCTTCGAGACCGACGTGACGGTTCCGATCGGGCACCCGTGCATGGGCGGCGGGATCGCGCCGGCTCAGGAGGTCCTCGACCCGCTCCTCGCCCACGGGTTCGTGTTGCAAGGCGCCGGCAAGCCCGTGGTGTTCGTCGCGCTCGACTGGTGCGAGGTGCGGAACGGCGCCTACGACCTCCTCCGTAACCGGATCGCCGAAGCCGTCGGCACCGATCCCGTTCGTGTGATGCTCTGCGCGCTGCACCAGCACGATGCGCCGATCATGGACCTCGAAGCGCAGCAGCTCCTGGAGGCGCACAAGGCCAAGGGCGCGATCTGCGATCTCGCGTTCCTGGAACGCGCCGCCGCGCGCGTCGCCGGGGCGGCGAAAGCGTGCCTCAAGGGCGCGAAACCGGTCACGCACGTCGGCACCGGTGAGGCGAAGGTCGAAAAGGTCGCGTCCAACCGGCGCTATTTGGACGCCGACGGCAAGGTGCGTTACGACCGCATGTCGGCGACCCGGGACCCGAAAATCCGCGCGGCCGACGAGGGCACCACCGACCCGCTCCTGAAGGCGCTCAGCTTCTGGAACGGCGACACGCCGCTGTGCGCGCTCTCGGCCTACGCGACGCACCCGATGAGCTACTACGGCAAGGGCGGGGTGACGGCCGATTTCGTGGGGCTCGCCCGCAAGAAGCGCCAGTCCGAGACCAAGGGCGTGTTCCAGATGTACGCGAGCGGGTGCAGCGGGAACGTCACCGCCGGCAAGTACAACGACGGCGCGCCCGACAACCGCGCGGCCCTCGCCGGGCGCGTTCACGCCGCCATGCGCGCCGCCTGGGAGGCGACCCGGCGCACCGCGCTGAAGGACGTGAACTTCAAATCGGTGCCGCTCGTGCTCGAACCGCGCACCGCGGAGGGCTTCTCCGAAGAGGCGCTGTTGAAGCGGCTGAAGGGCGACCCCAAGCCGTTCGGTCAGTGCCTCGCCGCGCTGGGGCTGAGCTGGAAGAAGCGGTGCGCCGACGGGAAGCCGATCGACCTGCCCGTGCTGGACCTCGGCGGCCCGGCACTCGCCCTGCTCCCGGCGGAGAGCTACGTCGAGTTCCAGCTCGCGGCGCAGGAGGCGCGGCCGAAGGGCTTCGTGCTGGTCGCGGGGTACGGCGAGTGCGGCCCCGGGTACATCCCGATCGAGCGCGCCTGGAAAGAGAACGACAGCAACCTGAGCGACTGGTGCTGGGTGA
>DASWYH010001414.1:0-10095 GCA_036405095.1 Gemmata sp.
GAGGCGCCGCGCCTACCGCCCCCGTGTGGGCACGGCGCGCCCGAACTGCGACCTTCTCGCCTTGTTCGTGTGCCCGGCGGGCGCAACGTGAGCCCCCGGCTCTCGTGCCGATAGCGCGGCGCACCGTCACTTCTTCGGTTCGAGCGCCGCGGTAAAGAACTTCACCACGGGCGCCACGTCCTTCAGCCCGTGCGGGTGGTGGTCCTGGCCGGGCTTCACGATGCGCTCGACCGGGCCGCCGAGCGCCTTGTACCGGTCGTACACCACCTCCGAGTTCTCGACGTGCGGGACCACCGTGTCCTTGTCGCCGTACACGAGCAGGAGCGGGACCTTGGCCTTCGCGAGCGGCGCCAGGTTGTCCACCGGGTTCAGTTTGTACCCGATCGCGTCCGCGTCGCCCTTGAAATCGTAAGCGGCGAGCAGCTTCTTCCACTCGGCCTCCGACCCGCCCGTGCTCGCGCCCAGCTTCTTGCGGGCGCCGCCGGGCCAGCTCTTGAAGTCGCACACCGCGTTGTCGAGGTACACCGCGAGCGTCTGGTCCGGGTGCCCGGCGGCCCAGTTCATGCAGTACAGGCCGCCCCGCGAGAGCCCGATCAATCCGGGCTTCGGGTTCATGCCGTACTCCTTCACCATCGCGTTGTAAAACGCCTCCCAGCTCTTCATCGCCTTCGGCGAACCGAACAGGTCGGGCACCTTCAGATACGCGAGGTGCCACCCGGCCTTCACGAGCGCGACATCGGCGTCCGCGAACGCACCGAAGAACTCACCGCGCCACACCCACGGGCGCCCCGGGAGCGCCTTGTCCGGCACCACCACCGTGGCGTCGAGCGCGCCCACCTTGAAGTCGTGGCGGGCGAACCCCTGCCACTTCGTCGCGGCGCCCGGAAACGGTTTCGGGTCCGCGCCGGGCGCCGGCGGCGCAAACGCGCACGCGACCAGAACGGGCACGACGGTACGAATCGGCAATCGCATATCGGGGCTCCAGAGTTGGTTGCACAGGCGCGGGCGCGGGACGGCAGCCCAGGTGCAATGGTCGAAGGGCTCAGCCGGGGCCGTTCTGTTCGGCCGTGTACCAGTCGGCGCGCGTGAGCGGGAGGGCCATCTCGCCGTGGTGCGGTTTCGCGAGCAGGAACTGGTTCAACCCGTACAGCCCGAACCGGAACCCGAGCGGCGCCCCCGCCATGTAGATGCGGAAGATGCGGTAGCTCACCTCGCCCACCAGTTCCACCACCGCGGCGCGGTTGGCTTCCAGGCGCTTCACCCAGTTGTTCAGCGTGTGAACGTAGTGCTCGCGCAGGTTCTCCACGTCGCGGATCTCGAACCCGGCCTTCGCCGCGAGGTCTTGCACCTGCACCACGGTCTGCAAGTCGCCGTTCGGGAACACGTACTTCAGCGCGAACGGGGTCCAGGTCGGGTACGGGGTGTTCGGCTTGAGCGTGATGCAGTGGTGCAGGTACACCCCGCCCGGCTTGAGGCACTCGTGGATCTTCCCCAGGAACGCGGGGTAGTTCTTCGTGCCGACGTGTTCCGCCATGCCCACACTCGACGCCTTGTCGAAGGTGCCCGGCGCCCGGAACTCGCGGTAGTCCGTCAGGACGATCTTCACGCGGTCGCCCACCCCGGCCGCGTCGATGCTCTTTTGTGCCCACCGGGCCTGTTCGCCCGCGAGCGTGACGCCCGTCGCGTGGACCCCGTAGTGCTTCGCGGCGTGGATCACCAGCCCGCCCCACCCGCACCCGAAGTCCACGAACTTCTCGCCCGGCCTCAGCCGCAGCTTCTTGCACACGTAGTCGAGCTTGCGCTCCTGGGCGGTGTCGAGGTCCTCGTCGGGGCGCGCGAAGTAGCCGCACGTGTACTGCAAGTTCTTGTCGAGGAACAGGCAGTAGAACTCGCTCGGGAGGTCGTAGGCGAACGAGATCGCCTGCTGGTCGGTCGCCTGGCTGTGGTCCGCGGCCCCCGGGCGCCCGGCCTTCGACGGGTCACGGGGGTTCTTCTGCCCCGGCACGCGGAGCAGCGCGCGGAGCAGCCCGAGCTTCTGCCACAAGGTGCAACGGTCCTTGAACTGGATGATGTGCCAGAGCCAGAGGGCGAAGGCGAACATGTCGCCCTCAATGTCGAAGTCGTCAAAGATGTAGGACTCGCCGAGCGCGTACCGGTCGAACGGCCAGAACATGGCCCGCAGCGCGCCCGGGTGCTTGAGGACCAGCGTGAACGGGGCCGGGCCGGTTCCCGGCTGCCACGCCTCCCCGGTCCAGAACCGCACCCCGAAGTTGCCCGCGTACCCGCGGGTGAAGTCGCCGAGGAGGCGCACCGTCGCGGCGACGGTCGGGTCGGTCGGTCTGCTGGCCGGCACTGACATGTCGCGTCCCAAAAGCTGCGGTCAGGTGTACCAGTCGAGGCGGCCCAGCGGCATCTGCGCCGAGCCGTCGTCCGGTTTGGAGAGCAGCAACTGGTTTAGCGAATACACGCCCGACTTGAACCCCAGGGTCGCGCCCGCCATGTAGATGCGGAACACGCGGTAGCTCGCCTCGCCCACCAGTTCCACCACCGCGTCGCGGTTGGCTTCCAGGCGCCGGACCCAGTTTTCGAGCGTGAAGACGTAGCTCTCGCGGAAGTTCTCCAGGTCGCGCACCTCGAACCCGGCCCGGGTCGCGGCGTCCTGGAGCGGCAGGATCGAGTGCAGCTCGCCGTTCGGGAACACGTACTTCCGCGCGAACGCGGTCCACAGCGGGAACGGGGTGTGCGGGCGCAGGTGGATGCCGTGGTGCAGGTACGCACCGCCGGGGCGGAGGCACTCGTACACTTTGCGGAAGAACACCGGCAGGTTCTTCGCGCCGATGTGCTCCGACATGCCCACGCTCGACGCCTTATCGAACGCGCCCGGGGCCTGAAAATCGCGGTAGTCGCTGTACACGATCTTCACGCGGTCGCGGACGCCGGCGCGGTCGATGGCCTGTTCGCACCACCGGGCCTGCTCGCCCGCGAGCGTGACGCCGGTCACCTGCGCGCCGTAGTGCTTCGCGGCGTGGATCGCCAGCCCGCCCCACCCGCACCCGAAGTCCACGAACTTCTCGCCCGGCTTCAGCCGCAGCTTCTTGCAGATGAAATCGACCTTCCGCTCTTGTGCCGCGTCCAGGTCTTCGGTCGGCGCGGTGAAGTACCCGCACGTGTACTGCATGTACTTGTCCAGCCACAGCGCGTAGAAGGCGCCCGGCAGGTCGTAGGCGAAGGAGATCGCTTCGCGGTCGTTCGCCCGGCTGTGGTCCCCGTTGACGGGGCGCCCGATCTTCGCGGGGTCGCGGGGGTTGCACTTCTTGGGCAGCTTCGCCAGGCCGCGGAGCAAGCGCAGCTTCGACCACACGGACCGCGACTCCTTCAGCTTCACCATGTGCTTGAGCCACCCGGTGAACGCGAGCACGTCGCCCTCGATGTCGAAGTCGTCGAACACGTAGGCCTCGCCGAGGCCCATCTTGTCGAACGGCCAGAACATGGCCCGCAGCGCGCCGCCGTGCTTCAGCACCACCGTGAACGCGGCCGGGCCGGGACTCGGCTGCCACGTCTCCCCGGTCCACAGCCGGACCGCGAGCGTGCCCGTGTAGCCCTCGCACAGCGCTGCGAGGATGCGAACGGTCTGGACCGCGTCCGCATCGGACGGGGGGGAGTTCGGGAGCACCGGGGCGGCGGACATGGGCGCAGTTCCTCGGGGTGATGAGGTGCGGAATGTCAGGAAGAGTAGGGGCTCCGGGGCGAAAGGCAACAACCCCGGAGCTATGAAGCGGCCCCCCGAGCGCGTGCGGTTCGTGGGGCCGCTGGGGAACCGGTTCGCTCACCAGAACAGCTTGCTGAGCCCCTTCTGTCCGGGCTTGCGCATCGCAAAGTAGATGACCATTCCGGTCCCCAGAACGACCACCAGCGCGACGCCCCACGCCGTCCCGAACACCAGCCCCCAGTCGCCGAGGGCCTCGCCGCTGTGCAGGCGCGTCAGGAACGGCTTGTCCTCGTACGGCTCCTTGCGCAGGAGGTCGCCGGTCCCCGCGTGGTACACGAGCTTCGTGTCGGCGCCGCCGCCCGGCTTCCCGAGGTACACGGTGACCGTCTGCGGGTCGGCCTTGAAATCCACCGTCACCTTGTCCACCGGCGCCCCGTTGGCGTATGTCGTGGCGCTCGTGAGGGCCCGCGCCACGGGGTCGGTCGCCGTGCCCGGCGGAACCGGCAGCTTCACCTCGCTGACCCGCTCGCGCGCCCGCTCGCGGGCCTCTTCGTCCTCGCTCGTCATCTCGGCGACACCGGCCGCGATCCCCGTCACGGCCGCAAAGATCAGGAACGGGGCCGCCACGAACCCGACCCACCGGTGCCACTTTCGCCAGGCCGCTTGACTCACGATATCGCTCCGTAGTTCCGTTCGGGACACAGGGGGGCCGTTCGAAACGGGCACGTGGACCCGGCGCGAGCGGGTGGGGCGGGGCGGTGACCCGCTCCCGAGGCGTCACGCCCCGGCGGTCACCTGGTGGAGCCCCCAGACCGCGGGCAACGCGCCCACCGGCAGCGCGCGGAGCAACTTCTGTTGCTCGGTGATCTCGCCGGCGCTGATGATGTTCAGGGACGCGAACGTGTCGCGCACCTCGTCGTAAATGAGCGCCATGTTTTCGAGCACGCTGTCGTCCGTGGCGAACGGGTGCCACGTGTGCCGCACGTCCCGGTACCCGGCCGCTTCCAGCGCGGGCGCCAGAGAGGCGCCGACCGCCGGCGAGATGCGCCACGCGGCGTACAGCTCGTTGATCGCCCGCGCGAACGTCAGGAGCGGGGCCAGTTCCGGGCGCCCTTGCTCCTGAAACGCCAACTGCCCGAGCGGGAGCCGGAAATCGGGTTCGAGGAACCCGACCCGCGTCCCCGGGGGCAGAACCGCCCGCAACCGCCCGAGCAGGAACTCCGCCATCGGAACGTGGTGGAGCACCGCGCGGCCCAGGACCACGTTCGCGCCGTCGAGCCACGCGCCGGGCTTCGCCACGTCGGCGAGGGTGGGTTCGAACCGCCGGCCGCCGAGCGGCCCGAGCGCCTCTTTCGCCTGTTCGAGCAGGCGCGCGGACGAGTCCACCCCGACGACCACGCCACCGGGGCCGAGCCGGTTCAGCACGCGCCGGGTGAACGCGCCCGGGCCGCACCCGAGTTCGACGACGCGGTCGTCGGGCCGAATGTGGAGCGCGTCGAGCAGCGCCTCCGACGGCGCCGCGAAGTGCCGGTCCTGGAGTTCCAGGCGCCGGGCCGCGCGCTCCGACTGGCCCAGCACGTAATCGGTTCCGCTCATAGTGGGCCCGCCTTCACCAACTGTTGGAACGATTCGCCCAGCACCTTTTCGATGTACGGCGTGACGCGCCAGAACCGCTTTAGCTCGATGTACTCGGCCACGTGCGCGGTGTCGCCGACCGGGGCCCCGCGCACGGCGCGGATCATGAGGTTTCGTGCGGTGTGCTCGGTGCCGACGAACTCCACCACGTCGGTGCGGTAGCCCACGATCCGCAGCGCCAGCGCGCGGAACGCATCGGTGACGAGGTCGGCGGTGCGCTGGGCCAGGATGCCGTGCCGGAGCACGGGCCGCAGCACCTCCGCCGGGCCGGCGGCGCCGATCGCCTTGTTCAGATCGTGGTGACAGCACGGCACGCCCAGAAAGAGCCCCGCTTCACTGCGAACGGCCTGCGCGATGGCGTCGTCGGTCGCGGTGTCGCACGCGTGCAGCGCGAACACGATGTCCGCGGGCACGTCCGCGGTGCCGATCTTGCGGCACTCGAACGTCAGGGTGTTCGCGCCGATCCGGTCCGCCCGCTCGATACTCTTGCGGATCACCTCCTCGTTCACGTCCACGCCGAGGATCCGGGCCGGCACGTGGAGCACGTCGTTGAGGTAGTGGTGCGCGGCGAGCGTGAGGTAGCTCGACCCGCACCCGCAATCGAGGATGACGAGGTCGCGCTCCCGGGCGGCGAACTTCGTGTCATCGAACACGTGCCGGAGCTGTTTGAGGAACTCGTTGATCTGGTTGAACTTCGCGCGCATGGTGGGCCGCACGCGCCCGTCCGGGCCGGCGACCCCCATCACTTCGAGCAGCGCGTCGGCCTGGCCTTCGGGGAGGGGAACGTCCTTCACGCGGTTGTGCGCTTCGGCCCCCGGCGCCTCGATCGGCTGCTTCAGCTTGTGCCGGCCGACGTGAACGCGGCCCTTCCGGCTCGTGCGGATGTCGAGTTCTTCGGTGTTGGTGGTGATGTGGACGCCCGCGAACCCGTAGCCGATGAGTTCGTCGAGCGGGGCCTCGACCTCGCCGAGCTGGAAGTTCTTGGTGACGGCCTTCTTCGCCCCCTGGTACGCGAACTGAAAGTGGGTGTCGCCGCGCAGCTCGATGGGGCGGATCACGACGCGCACCCATTCGCAGGAGTAGCCGCGCGTGGCGCCCGCGAAGGTGGCGCGCCGGAAGCCCTCGCCCCGCACCGTGCCGCCGATGAGTTCGAGCATCTCTTCGCGATCGAGGTTCCTCTCCATACTGGCATCTTACGCGCCGCGTGTGGTGAAGCGACCCGCTCCGCGGTCGGCGCGCGGCCCCGGCGCGGGGCGGTTTGTTCGTGTGGGATTTTAAGTTCGCGCCCCTGGAGCAAGGGAAACGACGAGTTCGTTCGCCGTCACCCCTTGCCCAACACCAGATCGACCACCCAGCACCCGCGGACGTGCGGCCCGGGTCCGCGACAGTGGTCGAGGATGTCGGCGCTGTCGCACCCGGCGTCTTGGAGCGCATCCGCGAGAATCGGCATCGCGGAGAAGTCGCGGGATTCGTACACCTGAAGCGCGAGGGCGACGGCGGTGCCGGTGCGCCATTCCGGCAAGAAGGTGACGGGGCGGAACGGGTTGCCGAAGATGTCGCGGAGCAACTCCGTTTGCGCCAGTTCCTCGGCTTCGGGACCTGGCCCGCCGGCCCTCGTAGCGGCTTCGGCTGCTGTCTCTGCGGCGAGCAGAGGGCTCATCTCGGATGCTGCTAGCCCCGCATGCACCCCCGGATATTCCCAGTCGGTATTGGCGTCAAGGGCCTCGGCTTCTGCCGCGTCTCTTGCCCGCTCAACCGCCGCCCAATCGCCCTCTCCGCCGGCTCGCTGTTCTAATGCGGCAACGACACTTCGCGCACAACGGCCGGGGAGCAGATCCCAAATCCGTCTCAGGCAGGCCGCCGAGAAGAGGTACGATTGGCGCCCACCCGCATCCGCGTCGAGGTGCTGGAGCATCTTGTTGAGTGGCGCCACCAGCCATTCCGCTTCGGTCACGGTTGCCCTCGCTGTGGCCCACTCGAAACTACCGGAGTTGAGAGGCGCGGCCCGGTGCCGTTCCCTATAACAACTCGGACGCAACACTTCCTCTCCGCGTTCGCGCTTTTCCCACCGAAGCGCCCCGACCGTATTCGGAACCGATTCTGATGTCGCACGCACGCACCCCCCGCGAAGTTCTGGCGTTCATCCGCGAGCGCGAGGTCAAGGCCGTGGATTTCCGGTTCATGGATTTTCCGGGTTCGTGGAAGCACTTCACGGTGCCCGCCGAGGTGCTCGACGAGAACGCGTTCGAGGACGGGATCGGGTTCGACGGGTCCAGCATCCGCGGGTGGGTCGCGATCAACGAGTCCGACATGCTGCTCATGCCGCAGCCGGACACGCTGTTCATCGACCCGTTCTGCAAGGACGTCACGCTCGCGATGCTGTGCAACATCCAGGACCCGCTCACGAAAGAGGACTACTCCCGCGACCCGCGGAACGTGGCGCGGAAAGCGGTCAACTACATGAAGTCCACGGGCGTTGCGGACGCCGCGATGTTCGGCCCGTCGCTCGAGTTCTTCGTGTTCGACGATGTGAAGTTCGACCAGACCCCGCACTCGGCGTTCTACTTCGTCGATTCGGGCGAGGGCCAGTGGAACAGCGGGCGCGACGAGCGCCCGAACCTCGCCTACAAGGTGCCGTACAAGCAGGGGTACTTCCCGTGCCCCCCGTCCGACTCACTGCACGACCTGCGAAGCGAGATGATGCTCGCGATGATGCAGTGCGGGATGACGGTCGAGAGCCACCACCACGAGAAGGCCGGCGGCGGGCAGTGCGCCATCAACGTGCGCTACGACGACCTCGTGGCGATGGCCGACAACGTGCTGAAGTACAAGTACATCGTGAAGAACGTGGCCCGGCGGCACGGGAAGGCCGCAACGTTCATGCCCAAGCCGCTGTTCGAGGACTACGGCAGCGGGATGCACGTTCACGTGTCGCTGTGGAAGGACAAGGGCGGCGAGCCCGTCAACCTCTTTTCCGGGAGCGGCTATTCGGGGCTGTCCGACACCGCGATGTACGCCCTGGGCGGCCTGCTGAAGCACGCGCCGGCGCTGTGTGCGATCACCAACCCCACCACGAACAGCTACAAGCGACTCGTTCCGGGCTACGAGGCCCCGGTGAACTTGGCGTACAGCCAGCGGAACCGGTCCGCGGCCGTTCGCATCCCGGTCTACTCGTCGCGCGCGAAATCCAAGCGGCTGGAGTTCCGCATCCCGGACGGCGCGGCCAACCCGTACCTGGCGTTCGCGGCGATGCTCATGGCGATGCTCGACGGCATCCGGAACAAGGCGCACCCCGGCGAGCCGCTCGACAAGGACATCTACGACATGCCCGCGGAGCAACTCAAGAACGTGCCGAAGACCCCCGGCACGCTCGTGGAGGCGCTCAACGCACTCGAAAAGGACCACGAGTTCCTGTTGCACGGGAGCGTGTTCACCGAAGACGTGATCGAGACGTGGATTGACTACAAGCGGAAGGCTGAAGTGGCCGCGATCCGCTTGCGCCCGCACCCCTATGAGTTCACACTGTACTTCGACAATTGAGTCACTTCCCGGGGGGCGCGCTCGGATCGCTCGTTCCCCCTGACTACCCCATCAACTTCCGGGGGTTGCGCCCGGAAACGCACTCGGCCCCTGGCCCCCATCCGGCGCGCAAACCGGCCCCCGCCCGTTCCCCATCCCGGTTCCGCTTCCCCTCGCTTCCGGGGGCACCCGAAGCGCGTTCCACTCCCGGCTACCACCACCGCCCTTCACCCTTTCGGACACAGAACCGGTGTGCCCTCGGGCCTATGGGCGCATTCGGGCAAATTGGGCCGGCTGTAGGGGTGGTAATGATTTTTCCGATTGCGCCTTGTAATCTAGTAAACAGCTCTGGCAGACTATCTCCTCTTGTTCCAGAGCGCCCCTGATTCACACGAGTGGACACCAATGACCCGGACGGTCTTTGCGCTTGCCGCGCTGCTCGGATGCTGCACCACCCCCGTGCGAGCCGAAACGCTGCCGCTGTTCGATGGGCTCCCGGCCACCTATACGCCGGGAACGGCCTTCACGTTCACCGTGCGCGTCCCGCAGTTGACCGACTTTGTCGGGTTCAACGTCGAACTGATCTTCGCAACCGATGTTCCGAACCCGCCGCTGTTCGTGTCCGCTGCCGCGCCGGCCGCCGGGCCGGACGGTTCTTATGTGTTCCCGACAACCGCCACGTTCCAGTCCGGAAGTTCGCTCGTCCTCGATTCGCCCAATGTGGTGCTCACGTTCCGCGACGGCACCGATACGCCGGTCTTCACGGAAGCCGGCGGCAACGACACGCTCGCGATCGTCACCGTGACCCCCGGCGCGACGCTGACCGGCCCGATTACGATTTCGGTGGGGGCGCAGACGGGTTTCGCATCGAACCTGGAGGACCGGAACGACGGGTTCCCCCTGCCGGTCACCATTGAGCAGGCCGACGGCGGCCCGGGTACGAGCCCGGTGCCCGCACCGGCGGGCGCGGTCCTGCTCGGGTTCGGTGGGTTGCTGCTCGGCGCCCGGAGCCGCCTGAACCGACGTGTCTCCTAATAAAGTGCCGGTGGCCGGCGGAGCGGAGCCACCGGATTTGCCGTGCCACTGCGGTTCGGTCCTGGCACGTTTCCGCAACGTCAAAGGCGCGCAGCCCGAATTTAAGCCCGCTCGTGGGTACACGTGGCCGACTGCGTTCCTCAATTACGCGGACCAGCACTGGATGGGATGCGCGGCGCGGGGGAATCGTTGCCGCA
>DASWYH010001415.1:0-10029 GCA_036405095.1 Gemmata sp.
CCGGCCTCACAGAGGCCAGCTACAGAAGACGGATACTTTTCAACTGGACTTGGTATCACCGGGCACAACACTCATCGAGTTCCAAACCGCCTCCTGTTGAGGTGCCCTCGCTCAACCGCTGCCCCAGTCGGTCCCGCCACAGCAGGGGTGCTTTGATGGGGCCGTCCGCCGCGGAACGGCGTGTTCGACAGAGAACCGATCCGTTCGTGGCTCGGACGGGGCGGAGCACATTTGTCGGTAGAGTTGGTCGCAAAGTCGCGGAACCGAATCGTGCTTGCGTGCTGGTGTCGGTCGCGCCGGGCCTTATACTAAACGACCTGTCCAGCCCCCCGAACTGTTTGCCCGCGGCTTTAACATGTCATCCGCCCAGCTCGACTACTCGGCACTCTGCGGCCACCTCTGGGAGGCCGCAAACCTCCTCCGCGGGCCGGTCGACGCGGCCGACTTCAAGACGTACATCTTCCCGCTGTTGTTCTTCAAACGGTTGTCCGACGTGTACGACGAGGAGGTGCGGCAGCTCCTCGCGGACTCGGACGGCGACGAGGAGTACGCCCGGTTCCCCGAGAACCACAAGGTTCAGATCCCGGACGGGTGCCACTGGGCCGATGTGCGCAAGGTCACCGAGAACGTCGGGCAGGCGCTCCAGACCGCGATGCGGGCGATCGAGGCCGAAGAGCGGAACGCGAAGCAGTTGTTCGGCATCTTCGGCGACGCCCCGTGGAGCAACAAGGATCGGCTCTCCGACGAACTCCTCACCGACCTGCTCGAACACTTCTCGGCGCTACCGTTGCCGGTCGGCGCGGTGTCTGCGGACGCGATCGGAGATGCCTACGAGTTCCTCATCAAGCAGTTCGCGGACAAGTCGAACAAGAAGGCCGGGGAGTTCTACACCCCGCGGTCCGTCGTCGCGCTGATGGTCCGCATCCTCGCGCCCCGGGACGGCGAAACGATCTACGACCCCGCGTGCGGCACCGGCGGTATGCTGCTTGCCGCGGTTCAGTACGTGAAGGATCGGACCAACAATTCGAACGCCCTGCTCGGCAAGCTGTTCGGCCAGGAGAAGAACCTGACCACGTCCGCGATCGCGCGGATGAACCTCCTTCTGCACGACGTCGAGGACGCAAAGATCCACCGCGGGGATACCCTGCGCGAGCCCAACTTCCTCGACGGCGACAGCCTCATGCAGTTCGATTGCGTCGTCGCGAACCCGCCGTTCTCGCTCGAAAAGTGGGGCGAGGACAAGTGGCCCGGCGACCCCTACGGGCGCAACATTGCGGGCACCCCGCCGGCCAAGAGCGGCGACTACGCGTGGGTCCAGCACATGCTCGCGTCTCTCAAAGCCAACACCGGGCGCATGGCGGTGGTGCTCCCGCACGGGGCGCTGTTCCGCATGGCCGCGGAAGGGAAGATCCGCAAAAAGATCCTCGAAATGGACGTGCTCGAAGCCGTCATCGGGTTAGGGCCGAACCTCTTTTATGGAACCGGGCTGGCCGCGTGCATCCTCGTGTTCCGCAAGCGCAAACCCGAAGCCCGTAAGCGGCAGGTTCTGCTCGTAGACGCGTCGAGGCTGTTCAAGAAGGGGCGCAACCAGAACGAACTGCTCCCGGACCACGCGGACCGGATCTTCCAGCTTTACACCGAGTACGCCGACGCCCCCGGTGAGGCGAAGGTCGTTTCACTCGACGACGTGCTCACTGAACACGATGGGAACCTGAACATCTCGCTGTACGTCGAGCCGCCGCAGACCGAGAAGGTGCCGTCCGTGGCCGAAGCGCTGGACGCGCTCAAGACCAGCCTCGCCGCCGCCTACGCGGCCGAGGACCGGCTCGCGGAACTGCTCCGCGCGAACGGCCTGATGCCGGTGGAGGAATAACGATGCCGCGCATCTCGCAACAAGAACTCGAAAGTTACCTGTGGGGCGCGGCGACGCTGCTCCGCGGCACCATCGACGCCGGCGACTACAAGCAGTACATCTTCCCGCTCCTGTTCCTCAAGCGCCTCTCCGACGTGTTCGATGAGGAACTCGCGAAGGCCCAGGAGCAGTTCGGCGCCGACAGCGGCGAGTTCGTGGACTTCGCCGAGAACCACCGGTTCCAGATCCCCGACGGGGCGCACTGGCGCGACGTGCGCGCCCACACCGCCGGCATCGGGCCCGCGCTCCAGGCGGCCATGCGGACCATCGAGGTCGCGAACCCGAAACTGCTGTACGGCATCTTCGGCGACGGTCAGTGGAAGAACAAGCAACGGCTCCCCGATTCCCTGCTCACCGACCTGATGGAGCACTTCTCCGGCAAGGTGCTGTCGTTGGAGAACATGCCCGAGGACGAATTCGGCCAGGGGTACGAGTACCTCATCAAGCGGTTCGCGGACGACAGCGGGCACACCGCCCAGGAGTTCTACACCAACCGCACCGTCGTCCACCTGATGACGGAATTGATGCAGCCGCGGTCCGGGGAGACGGTGTACGACCCCACCTGCGGCACCGGCGGGATGCTGCTGTCGTGCGTGTTCGCGCTCAAGGCGAAGGGCGAGGAGTACCGGTCGCTCAAGCTGTTCGGTCAGGAACTGAACCTGATGACCAGTTCCATCGCTCGCATGAACCTCGTGCTCCACGGGATCGACGACTTCGAGATTGCCCGCGGCGACACGCTCGCCGAGCCGAAGTTCCTGGAAGGCGACAGCGTCCGCAAGTTCGACCTGGTGCTCGCCAACCCGCCGTACAGCATCAAGAAGTGGCCCCGCGAGAAGTGGCAGAGCGACCCGTTCGCGCGGAACACGCTCGGCACCCCGCCGCAGGGCCGCGCCGACTACGCGTTCCTCCAACACATCCTCGCCAGCCTGCGCCCCGGCACCGGGCGCTGCACGATCCTGTTCCCGCACGGGGTGCTGTTCCGCGACGAGGAAGCCGCGATGCGGGCGAAGCTCGTCGATTCTGACGTGGTGGAGTGCGTGCTGGGCCTCGGGCCGAACCTGTTCTACGGGTCGCCGATGGAGGCGTGCATTCTGGTGTGCCGCACGAAGAAGCCGAAGGAACGCAAGGGCCGAGTGCTGTTCATCAACGCGGTGAACGAGGTGGCCCGGGAGCGGGCGCAGAGCTTCTTGCGCGAATCGCACCTCGCGCGCATCGTCGAGGCGTATCGCGCGTTCGAGGCGCGCGACGGGTTCGCGGCCGTCGCGACGCTCGACGCCATCCGCGCCAACGAGTGCAGCCTGAACATTCCGCTGTACGTCGCCCCGGCGGCCGACACCGCGAGCGCCGGGAGCCTCGACGACGCGGTCCGCGACTGGCGCAGCGGCTCGAAGCAACTGAGATCGGCGATGGCGGAACTTGTTACCATGCTGGAAGGCCACAAGGGGGAACCCGCATGAACGCCACGCTCGTCGCCCCGCCCGAACGGCTCACCGCCGCGTTCCGCGCCCTCGCGGACGAGTGGCGCGCCGCCACCCGGTTCCTGTCGTCCACCACCGACATCGCCATGCACCCCGCGTACCAGCGCATCATCGGGCTGGGGCCGCAGGTGCTGCCGCTCATTCTCGGCGAGCTGGCGAAGCAGCCGGAGCCGTGGTTCTGGGCGCTCGCCGCGCTCACCGGCGAGGACCCGGTGCCGGCGGCCGACAAGGGGCGGGGGCGGGCGATGGCGGACGCCTGGCTGAAGTGGGGGCGCGAGAACGGGTGGATCGCATGAACCCGCTGGAGGCCGCGTTCCCCGGTCTCGTCGGCACCGACTACCGCGTCACCAGCCCGACCGACGACGGGTACAACTGCATCGCGTGGGCGGCCTCCGAAGCGGACCGCTGGTGGTGGCCCGACCCGCTCGGAACGAGCTTCTGGCCCGACGGCGTGCCGCGGGCGGAGACCCCGGAGGCGTTCGCCGCGGCCTACGCCACCGCGGGGTTCGTTCCGGCCGCCGACGGTTCGCTCCAGCCCGACGTTGAGAAGGTGGCCGTGTACATGCGGGGCGGGAGGCCGACGCACGCGGCGCGGCAACTCGTCTCGGGCCGGTGGACGAGCAAGCTCGGCCGGGCGGAGGATATCGAACACGACCTGTCCGCGCTGGAAGGCGACGTGTACGGCACCGTCGGGTTCTTCCTGCAGCGCCCCCGGCCGACGCCCGGCCCCGCGACCGCAACCGAATAACGAAGTGAGGTTCGCCTGTGGCGAAGACGCGCAAGCCGACCGCAGAGAGCACGACCACCGCCACGAAGCCGCTTCCGGCGGGGTGGCGGTGGTTTCGTTTCGACGAACTCGCGAAGAACATCAACGAGCGCGTTGACGACCCGTCCGAGGCCGGGGTCGAGCACTACGTCGGGCTTGAGCACCTCGATTCGGACTCGCTGAAGATTCGCCGGTGGGGAACGCCCGACGACGTGGAAGCGCAAAAGTTGCGGTTCCACCCCGGCGACATCATCTTCGGCAAGCGGCGGGCCTACCAACGAAAGCTGTGCGTCGCGGAGTTCGACGGCATCTGCTCGGCGCACGCGATGGTGCTGCGCGCCGACCCGAAGAACATCGTGCCGGAATTGCTGCCGTTCTTCATGCAGACCGACGCCTTCATGCACCGGGCGAGGGCGATTTCAAAGGGTTCACTTTCGCCCACGATCAACTGGCCCGACCTCGCCAAGCAACGGTTCGCGATTCCGGGCGACCGTGCCGAGCAAGAGAGGATGTTGGCGATCCTGAGCGCTTGTGAATTCGCGCGCCAGCAAGCCGAAGCAACTGCCCTTGCTTGCTCCACCGCACTTTCTGCTTTCCGTAATGAAGTGTGGAAGTGTGGTCTTCAAGTCGGACCGCTGCGGGTAACAGAGATTGGTTCAATCCCCGCTCACTGGGATGTGGCACCTTTGAACCGTCTGGTCGAATCGAGCGCTGTTGGGCCCCGATTCCCAGCAGAGGCTTATTCAGAGTCGGGAAACGTTCGGACAATCAGAACCACGGACTTCGACCGCTGCGGTGAAATCATCTATTCCCCCACAATGCCGTGGACGACACTCGACGACGAGGTTATTTCTCGCCACAGACTTGTGCCGGGAGATTTCCTCTTCTCGCGATCAGGGCAATACTGTGGGCTTGTGGCCGTCTTTACGGAATCGGAAGGCACCTTTATTCCAGCCGCATTCGTAATTCGATTTCGATTACAGCCCCGTCTGAACCCTCATTACCTCTCATTGCTCTTCTACTCCGACTATGGAACAAAATACGTCCTCGCGCTTGCTGCGGGTGGTGACCAAGTCAATATCCCGGGGTCGGCTGTTCTCAAACTGACAATCCCTGTTCCGCCTCTATCAGAACAGCACGAGATCGTTAAGCGTGCCGAAAGCCTCAGCGCTCGCGCAGAAGAATTGCTGAGCCAGACGAATCGATTGAAGAAGCTGAAAAGTGTTCTCCTCGCCCATCTCCTGACCCCGAAGGCCGAGTCATGAGCGCCCAGTTCAGCGAGTTCAACACGGTCGAGCAGATGACGGTGGCCGCGCTCCAACCGCAGGGGTGGCAGTATGTCCCCGGCAAAGACCTGCCGCGCAAGCCCGAAGACGTGATCCTCTGGGCGCACCTTCGCGACGCGCTCATCAGGCTGAACCCCGAGATCGCAGCCAAGCCCGACCGCGCCGACGAGGTGCTGTACAAGCTCCGCGCCATCCTCGTGGGCGTCGGGCAGGACGGGCTGATCCGCTCCAACGAACTGTTCTTCGAGTACATCACCGGCGAAAAGAGCTTCCCGTTCGGCCCTAATGGGGAACACGTCACCGTCAAGCTGATCGACTTCGACCCGCCGGGGGCTGGCGCCCCCGGCTCGCCGAGCCGCAACCAGTTCGTCGTGTCGAACCAGGTGACGTTCCGCGCGCCCGGGGCGAGCACTGACGTACGGTTCGATGTGGTGCTGTACGTCAACGGGCTGCCGCTGGTCGTAGGCGAGGCCAAGACCCCGACGCGCCCCGCGGTGACGTGGGTGGACGGCGCGTCCGACCTGCACCACTACCAGAACACCGCCGGCGAGTTCTTCGTGCCGAACGTGCTGCTGTTCGCCACCGAGGGCAAGGAGTTCCGCTACGGGTCGGTGTTCCTGCCGCTCGACAACTGGGCCCCGTGGCGCGACGCCGACAACGTCGAGTTGCCCGGCCTCGAAGGGGTCCGCCGTGCCATCAACGGGTTGCTGAACCCGGCCACGCTGCTCGACGTGCTGGCGAACTTCACGCTCTTCTCCGCCAACAAACAGGGCAAGAAGATCAAGGTGATTTGCCGCTATCAACAGTACCACGGCGCGAACCAGATCGTCGAGCGGGTGGTCGCCGGGCGCGTGAAGAAGGGCCTCATCTGGCACTTCCAGGGTTCTGGCAAGTCGTACCTGATGGTGTTCGCGGCGCGCAAGCTCCGCGCCACCAAGGCGCTGAACGCGCCGACCGTGTTCGTGGTGGTGGACCGCGTCGACCTGGACACGCAGATCGGCGGCACGTTCAACGCCGCGGACGTGCCCAACACGGTCGCGGTCGCGACCACCACGGACCTCGAACGCGCCATCACCGCGGACACGCGGAAGATCCTCATCACCACCATCTTCAAGTTCGGCGAGCTGCCGCCGGCGTGCCAGAACGCCCGCGACAACATCATCGTGCTGGTGGACGAGGCGCACCGCACGCAGGAAGGCGACCTGGGCCGCAAGATGCGAACCGCGCTGCCGAAGGCGTTCTTCTTCGGCTTGACCGGCACGCCGATCAACAAGACCGACAAGAACACGTTCTTCACGTTCGGGGCCGACGAGGACCCGGGCGGGTACATGAACCGGTACACGCTCCAGGACGCGATCCGCGACGGGGCCACGCTGCCGCTGCACTTCGACCCGCGCCTGGTGGAACTGCGGATCGACAAGACCGCGCTGGACGAGGCGTTCAAACAACTTACCGGCACCCTCACCGAAGTCGATCAGAACGAACTCGGCAAGAGGGCTGCGAAGCTGGGCGTGCTGCTGAAGGCCCCGAAGCGCGTCGCGGCCGTGTGCGCGGACATCGCCAAGCACTTCCGCGAGCACATCGAGCCGAACGGGTTCAAGGGCCAGGTGGTCACGTTCGACCGCGAGGCGTGCGACCTCTACAAGAAGGAACTCGACAAGCACCTGCCGCCGGAGGCGAGCGCGGTCGTCATCACCGTGACCGGGGACGAACCCGAGTTCGCCGGGTACGACCGCGACGCGGACGAGGAGCGCAAGCTGCTCGACCGGTTCCGCGACCCCGCCGACCCGCTCAAGCTGCTGATCGTGACCGCGAAACTGCTCACCGGGTTCGACGCACCGGTGTTGCAGGCGATGTACCTGGACAAGCCGATCCGCGAGCACAGTTTACTTCAGGCGGTGTGCCGCGTGAACCGACCGTTCAAGAACAAGAAGCACGGGGTCATTGCGGACTACCTGGGTGTGTTCGACGACGTGGCCGCGGCACTGGCGTTCGACGAGAAGTCGGTTCAGGCCGCGGTCGGCGCACTGAAGAAGCTGCGCGACCTCGTCCCCGGGCAGGTGGCGAAGTGCGTCGCGTTCTTCCCCAACGTGGACCGCTCGATCTCCGGCTACGAAGGGCTGATCGCGGCGCAACAGTGCCTCCCCGATAACGAGGCGCGCGACGCGTTCGCGAAGGCGTTCTCGGAGCTGCACCAGATGTGGGAGGCGCTGCACCCGGACGCGTGCCTCGCGCCGTTCAAAGCCGATTACGAGTGGCTCGCGGACGTGTACGAGAGCATCAAACCGCCCAGCGGTCACGGTAAACTGCTGTGGCACGCGCTCGGCGCGAAGACGCTGGAGCTGATCAAGGACCATGTTCACGTGTCCGGTATCCGCGACCTGGAGTCGGTGGTACTCGACCCGGACGTGATCGAAGGGCTCGAAGCCGCGAAGGACCCGCGCAAGTTGAAGAAGCTCGAAATCCAGATCGTCGCCCGGCTCCGGCGGCACGACGGCAACCCGCTGTTCGTCGCCCTCGGTGACCGCCTGGAGAAGCTGCGCGAGCGCCACGAGCAGGGGCTGATCGACAGCCTCGCGTTCCTGAAGGAGCTGCTCCAGATCGCCCGCGAAACGCTGGAGGCCGAGAAGGGCGCGGACCCCAAAGACGAGCAGGACCGCGCGAAGGCGGCGCTGACCGAGCTGTTCAAGGACGTGAAGCACGAGAACACGCCGGTCATCGTCGAGGCGCTCGTGAACGAAATCGACTCGATCGTGCGGCTGGTGCGGTTCGACGGCTGGCAGGCGACGGTGCGCGGCGAGCGCGAGGTGCAGAAGGCGCTGCGCGCGAGCCTGATGAAGTACAAGCTCCAGCGGGACCAGGACCTGTTCGACCGTGCGTACGGTTACATCAAGCAGTACTACTGAGCCAGGAGTTCGCCCGTGACCGATGCCGAACGCTTTCAGCTCTTGGACGAGTTTCGCCGTACAGGAACAACGCCGACGCCGCTCGCGTTCCTTGAAGCGGGGGTGCGGGCCGGGTACTCGACCGATTGCGGCGATCTTAACTGGTACCTGCGGCGTGCGGACCGAACCGGCTCTTGGGTGTGGTGCCCGGAGTGGGTGTCCGACTTCGCGGCCGAGATCGTCTCCGATGCGGTCAGTACAGCAACTGCGCGGACGGTGCTCGACCCTTACGCGCGCACGGGTGATGTGCTCATTCCCGCCGTCGCGCGGTTAGCGGATGCGATGGGTCTGGCGATCGAACGTGACCCGACCCTCGTGCAGGCCGCCGTGCAGGTAAATCCGGCTGCCCCTATCCAATGGGAAGTTGGGGACGCGTTCGCGCTTTTGACTTCGGACGAACTGATTACTGAACAGCTTGGCGCCGTCGTTTCGGCTCCCCCCTGGGGAACCCGCGAGAACGGCGAGCTGGAACTGAACGGGGTGCGGCTCCGCGACTCCGTGGTCAACCTAGTGCTCGCCTCCGCCTGCATGCGACTCGGCGAGGGCGGTGTCGCCGTTCTCGTTCTGCCGCCGCGCTTTTTCATCGACCCACCCGAGTCGTCATTCTGCGCCCAGCTCGGCGCGCTCGGCCTCGCACTTGTGGCCGCGTTACACCTACCGCCCGGGACGTTTTCCCCGGTATCGAGCATCGGCGGCGAGTGCGTCGTCATCCGCCGCGGGCCGCAGGGGGTAGTCCTCGTCGCGGAACTCGCGGACGATGCCGAACGCTTGGCCGCGGTGCGGCAGAACCTGCGGAGTGCGCCCCGGCGCGGCGCACTCGAAACCGGGCGCGCGGTTCCGTTCGCCGAGTTCCAGCCGTACCCCGTGATCGCCCGCCGCGAGGAGCGACAGCGACTCGCGCGCCCGTATACGGGCTTCGCGGTGGTGGCCCTCGGCGACCTTGTCGGGACCGGGCCGGCTGCCGAGATGAACCAGCTTTTTGTGCCGGCCTTGCCCGCCACCGGCAACGCGCTCGCGGTTCTACCGGAGGGCGCACGCGATGACCGCTATCACCGGTTCACCGTCGACCCGGCCCGCTGCTCGGTCGCATGGCTCCTGAGCTACCTGAACAGCCCACTCGGGCAAGCCCTCCGGGCCGAAGCCGCGACCGGCGCGGCGCTCCCGCGGCTCGGTCGCGGTGCCGCCGAGGCGCTCCCCGTCCACGTTCCGCCGATGGAGCACCAGTGCCGCGCGGCCGAAGCGGAGAATCGGATCGCACTTATCGAGAACGAACTGCACGAGTTACGCGCTCAGTTGTTGAGCGCGCCGCGGGAACTGAACGAAATCACCCAGCGGTTGAACCGAGTGAACCACGAGGACAGGCTCACGGACTGGCTCGACACGTTGCCCGCACCGCTCGCCACCATACTGTGGACGTACACCGCTGCGCCGAACGATCCGCACCAGAAGTTGACGCACCTGTTGCATTTCTTCGAGGGGCTGGCACAGTTCTTCGCCACGGTGCATCTGTCCGCTCTGTACTCCCAGCCCGCGCTTCTGGCGGAAGAGTTCCCGCGGTCGGGTGGGAAGGGACAGAGGCTAACCCACGCCAGCTTCGGCGCGTGGCAGCAGCTCTGGTCGCGGCTCGCAAAACGATGCCGGG
>DASWYH010001416.1:0-7747 GCA_036405095.1 Gemmata sp.
GATTGACCCGGTGTTCCTCGCGCGTGCGAACAACCGCATGGGCAAGAAGGGCGAGAAGATCAGCGCGGAAGACGAGCACGTGACCCGCCGGCGGTGGCTGGTCGTCGATACGGACCCGAAGCGACCGATTGCCCGGATCAGCGCGACTGATGCGGAGAAGCTCGCGGCCCGTGCGGTGCTCGATGGGGTGCGGGACGACCTGCGCGCCCGGGGGTTCGCCGAGCCCATGATTTGCGACAGCGGGAACGGGTTCCATGCGTGGTATCGGATCGACCTTCCGACCGATGACGGCAAGCTCGTCGAGCACACGCTGAAGCGACTCGCGCGGCGGCACGACACCGAGCACGCGACGGTAGACACGAGCGTTTTCAATGCGTCCCGCATCATGAAGGTTCCCGGCACCTGGGCGCGCAAGGGCAGCGAGACCGCCGACCGCCCGCACCGGATGTGCCGCGTTCTCGAAGTACCACAACCGGAGGTTGAACCGTGTGCAAGGTGACCCCGCACGAGGTGATCGAGCGGTTCGTGATGGAGTACCGCGCCGAGCTCGAAGCCGAAGAGGCCGAGCGGAAAGCCAAGGCCGAAGCCGCGGCCCGCGAGAAGGTCAAGGCGGCGCCGGCGAAGAGTTCCGCGCGCACGAACCGACCCCGGGCCGGTGCCCGTGACAACCGCGTCGAGCGGTGCCGGGGCTACCTCAAGAAGATTCCGCCGTCTGTTGAGGGCGCGGACGGCAGCGGGCGCATGATCCAGGCCGCCCGCATCATCTGGAACGACTTCGGCATCGAAGAGGCCGAAGGCCTCGCGTTGCTCGAAGAGTACAACCTGAGCGCAAGCCCGCCGTGGGATGCCGGGGGCAAGCAAGGGTACTTGCGGAAGTGGAACGAGGCCGTTGCGATGGGGCCGGGGCCGGAGGGCCGCGGCTACCGGCTCAACGAGGACCGGCCGGGCTGGGAGCCGACGCGCCCACCAGGTGCAAGGGCCGTTTCGACCCCGGGGGAGGCGCTCCCCACGCCGGGTGCGGGCGGTGACCCCGCGTTTGCATTCCCGCTGCCCGAGGACGGCGAAGCGTGGAGCGATCCGTACCGCTTGGCCCGGCTGCTCGTGGACCGCGAGCGGACCGAGGGCGGCGACCAAACGCTCTTGCAGTGGCGCGACGAGTTCCACCAGTGGGACGGGGCTTGGCGCCCGTTTCTCGACAGCGACCTTGACGCACGAGTCGCGGCCCACTGTCGGGAGGTGTTCGTTTCGGACCTGCCGTTCCGACGGCAGGAGGAGGTTCTTAAGGCCGCTGAACAGGAACGAGAGCCGAAGCCGGTACTGTTGTTCCCGGTCACAAGCCGGGTTCGGACCGATGCCCGGGTGAACCTGGCCGGACAGGTGAACCACCCCGACAGCGGAACCGACGCGCCGTTCTGGCTGTGGGGGGGCGAGCCTCACGACCCGGTCGAGGTGATTGCGGCCCCGAACGGGCTCTTCACGCTCCGCGACATCGCGACGGCACGCGGCCCGTTCGAGCCGCCGAGCCCCCGGTTCTTCACCTTCAACGGGCTTCCGTTTGTGGTGCCCGATGGCGAGCAGGACGAACCCCGGTTGTGGATGCAGTGCCTGCGGCAGTGGCTCAACGGCGACGCGCCTTCAATCCTCTCGCTTCAGGAGTGGTTCGGGTGCCTGCTCAGCGCGGACACCAGCGCACACAAGATCCTCTTTCTCGTCGGACCGCCCCGGAGCGGGAAAGGCACGGTGCTACACGTTCTCACGGAACTGGTCGGGGCCGCGAACGTGGCGAGCACGACGTTTGCCGCGCTCGGCGAGAACTTCGGCCTCGAACCGCTCATCGGAAAGCGGGTCGCGATCATCCCGGACGCGAGACTCTCCGGCCGTACCGACGTGGCCAACGTGGTCGAGCGACTGCTCAGCATCTCCGGCGAAGACGCGCAGACCGTCAACCGGAAGAACCGCCCCAGGATCACAACACGGCTACGGGCTCGATTCGTCTTGGCGTCTAACGAGATTCCGCGCCTTCAAGACGCATCCGGGGCGCTCGCCTCTCGGTTCGAGATACTCAGCTTCCCGAACTCGTTTCTCGGCAAAGAGGACCGCGGGCTAAAGCAGAAGCTCGCGACGGAGCTATCCGCAATCCTCGCGTGGGCCGCGAAAGGGTTCGTGCGACTGCGAGCGCAAGGGATGACGTTCACCCGAACCAACACTGCGGCCGACTACCAACGCGAGCTTGAAGAGCTGTCGAGCCCGGTCAAGGCATTCGTTCGGGAGCGGTGCGACGTCGGCCCCACTTCTGAAGTGCTGGTGAACGACCTGTTCAACTCGTGGAAAGGGTGGAACGAGCAGCGCAACCGCGAACCTGGTACGCAACCGGTGTTTGGCCGCGACCTGCACGCCGCATATCCGCATGTCCGGACGACGCAAGTTCGAAGAGGGGGGCCACCGGTCAGGTTGTATCGAGGAATCGGTTTGCGACCTCGTGACGACTGGGGAGAGGGGCCGGTGTCACGCGATGTCACGCGTGACAATCCAACGCACGCGTGGGGCGACGAGAACATGATTGGTGATGAAGCCGCCTGAGAGAGACAGCAGCGCCGCATGAGGGACAGTAACACCGCCTGAGAGTGCGAGCTGCGTTAGTCCGTCACGCGTGACATCGCGTGACACCACTTAACCGAGGGGAGTACCAACCATGTCGAACAAATCGATTCTCCGGCGGCAACGCGACAGAGCATCCAGGCGCATCCGGTCGAACCTCGCGCCCGTCTGTGTCGTTCCGGGTGCCATCGTCCCGACCACCAGGGCGCCGCTCTGCTCGCACCGTGAACCGATGGTGTTCACCGCGTGCGCGTGCCATCCCAGAGAGGGCGGTTGGCAGTGTGGCCGTCTCCCCCTCAACGGGCACATGAAGCGCGTTCGCTGATCCGTACCACCGTCCACCTGACCTCAACACTTGGAGTTTCTCCGATGGTTGCCCCGAACCGCTTCGGCCCGAAGGCCCGCAAGCTGATCGAGCAGTTCGCCGCACTCCCCGCGCCCCCCGGCCCTGATGAGCCCGCGCCTCCGTTCGTCGAGCTGCCCGCGAGCGTGCGCGACCACGAAGCGCTGATGGCGTTCGACCGTGCCACCTGCGAACGACACCGCGTGTTCCGGCGACGCTGTCACCCGCACGAGTTCCCGGCGATGCCCGCGGACCTGCGCCACGAGTCCGCAATCGTCACCGTTACCGCGGTCGCAGACGGGTTCCGAGCGCGGTTCATCGACGAAGGCCGGGCACGCTGACGCCAGCGGGGAGACCAGCGGGGGACGCGCCCCGACCCTTCACGGGTCCTTCCCCGCGACCTCGCGAAAAACAACTCCACCGGGAACAGTCGGGTTTGTGGACTCTGTTTGTTTATATATCGAAAGACAGTGTGACAGTAGCCATCAGGATAGCAATCATGAAGATCGACATCGCAGAGCTGAGCGCGGAGCAACAAGAGGTGCTCATCGCGTGCGCGAAACAGATGGCAGCAATCGCCGAGACGCCCGAACCGCCGGCCGCGCACCCGTGGGCGGCGCGCGACCTCGCGGAGCTGCGCGAGTACGGGCCGCGGTACATGCCGGGGCAGTGGTTCGGCGACGGCGCGCCCGTGCCGGAGAAGTACCGGGTTCGGTATCTCCGCGCGATCCACGAGCTGGGCGCAGCGGGGTTGCTCGAACGGTTCACCTCGAACGGGCGACTCGTGAACGTGAAGCTCACGACCGAAGGGGAGGCGGCGGCGGCGGCCCTGATGGGCACCGCGAAGAAGAAGGTGAGCAAGAAGACCGCGAAGAGGAAACCGGGCTCGAAGAAGGCCCCGGCGGACGCACCCGCGGACGCACCCGCGCCGGCCGATGCGGTGGGCAGCGACCAGGGCGAAGCGGGGAAGGTGGCGAACGATGAGCAACGATGACGCGCGCCCCGTGGGTGACGACCACCAGGGCGCCGCGGCGACACACCAACTGGCCGACGGGTTGACCTGTCCGACCTGCCACGGACGCCAGTTGTTCGTGACCCACACTCGGGGCGCCGCGCCGGGGCTCGTGGTCCGGCGCCGCAAGTGCTCGGCGTGCGGGTGCCGGTTCCGCACACACGAGACGGTAGCGGTTGTAACGGCGCCCGGCAAAACCGGCGAATAGAATTTGTGCTACCGGTAGCATCGGATCGGACACCCGTCATTCACGCGCACCGCGCGTGCGGTATCCTGTAGTCGTCTGGTGACAGACCACACACGGAGCGCACGCCATGTCCGCGGAACTTCTCGACAGGATCAATAGCAAGCTGGAGGCTCGCCGGGCCACGCTGCGCGCGGAAGCTGCGGCGCAATACGCGGACCTCGTGGCGCGGTTCACGGCTTCGTCCACCGACGAGGTGGACGTCGCGGCCGAAGAGGTCGAAGCGATCCTTGAGGCCCGAGGCAAGACCCTCGCGGACCTGCGCGCCGATATCGACCGGGTAGTTCAGCGCCGGGCCGCTGTCGCGGTGTGGACTCAGGCGCCCGCCGCCCGGCAGGAGCTGGCCGCCGCGGAACAGTCCCTCGCGGACCTGGACGCCGCGAAGAAAGCCTTTCTCGAACAGCACGCACAGAAGGTGCGCGACGCGAAAGACCGCATCGCGACCGCAACGGCCGAGATGCGCCGCATCAACGAGGCCCGTGGGGTGCTTCAGCAGACGGCGCCGGCCGAGCGGATGGCGCCCTTTATCCGGCAGCTCGACGAGCTGCACGCCGAAGAGGTGCGACTCGGTCACGAGCTGCCCTTGCTCCGGAACCGCATCATTGACGCGCGACACACGTTCGAGGCGCAGGTAGCCGGCCGGAGCACGGACCAAACCGTGAACGTCGTTGAGATTTTCGGAAGCGCGCCGCAACTGTACGGGCAAAGCGCTATCGATGCCCGTGTCAACGGCGAGCTGTACCGCGTCCGGACGAGCGCTCTTGAGGACGCGCGGAAACAGGGCGTTACAGAGAGCGCTCGCGACGCCTACGCGCACACGGTCGTTGAACGGGCACGCGAGGAACTCACGGAGCGGTACACGCGCGAGGCCCGCGCGCCCCTCACCGCCCTCGAAAGCCAACTCGCTGCGGGTGAGTTGGCTTTCGCCGAAATTCCGAAAAAGCGGTCCGCGGTCCGTGAGCAGATGGAGCGCGCCTTTTCCGAGCCGTGAGAGCCGAAGAAGCGGCCCCCACAATCGCCTACGGATCATCACAGGAGCAAGTTGCGATGAGCAAGCCAACCGTGCCGACGAAGACGAAAGCCCCCACGGACGACAACGCGACCCGTGACGAGTTGCGCGCGGTCGCGAACGGGCTCGGGTTGCTCGTCGCGATCACCAGCGGGGCGGTAGTCGCAACGCCCGAAGAGGGGTTGCAGTTCGCGGACACAGCCGCCGGCGCCGCGCTCAAGAGCGCCTTGTGTCCCGCACAGCCCGCCATGCTCCTACCCGACCGATAGGCCGTTCGCCCTCACATTCCGGGTCGCATCATCGGAGGGTGCCCGTGCTCGACTTCACGGCCGGTGGGTATCAGTGGCGCGCGAGCCTCGCGACGGTGGCCGCCGAGGACCGCGCGTTCACCGATCGAGAGGTGCGCCGGCTGGCCGCACTCTCGCCGGATGAGGCGGTGGCGTACTTCCAGCGCCAGAAGGGCGCCCTGGGTAGCCTCCTGTGGATCGCCACGAGGGCGCCCGCAGAGGCCCGCGGCAAGACCCCGGAGCAGTGGGCGACGCTGTTCGACCACACGAACTTACCGGCCGCGACGCTCGCGCTTTTGTGGGCTGTCGCGGAGCTGAAACCGCTTTCACGATTGGCCCGTGGGTTGGCCACTTCCAAGGGGACTTGAATATGGCAGGGCTCGGCGGCGGCAGCGGTGCGAGCGGGGCAATACGCGCCGGGCGCGCGTGGGTCGAAATCTTCGCTAAGGACAACGGAGTAGCGCGCGCGTTCGACCGACTCAAGGGCCGGTTCCAGTCGTTCGCGGGCCTCACCCTGAAAGCGGGCGGGGCACTCGGGGGCGCGGGGCTCGCGGCCCTGGCGCCGCTGAAGCCGGCGCTCGACTCGATCACCGAGCAGAGCAAGCTGGCCGACACCGCGGACGCGTTCGGGTTGACCGGCGAAAAAGCGTCGCGGCTGTTCGGAATCATGGCGAGCGGCGGGAGCGACCTGCGCGACGCTACCGAAGGCGTGGTGACCTTCAACCAGCGAATCGAAGACGCGCTAAGCGGGACCGGTGAGGAGGCGCAGAAGCTGTTCGCCGACCTCGGGCGCGGCCCCGAGTCGTTCACCGGTGACAGCGCCGACAAGTTTTACGAGCTGCTCGACGCGCTGCGCCAGGTGCCGGACCCGGCGAAGCGGGTGCAACTCCTGCTCAAAGCGGTCGGTGAGGACACGGGGAAGAACCTGATCCCGCTCCTGTCGATGAGCGCCGACGAGGTGCGCGAGTTGGGCGACGCCTTCGAGCAGAACGGTGACGACCTGAAGGCGTCGCGCGAGGCGACCCGGGCCTACACCCTGGCCACGGCCGAGGTGGGCAAGATCTGGCGGGAGGCGGTCGGGGCCATCGTGCCGACCGTCAAGGACCTCGCAACCGAGGTGCGCGCGGTCGCCAAGCCGATCGGCGAGTTCGTGTCGCGGAACCGCGCGCTAATCGTGACCGGGGTGTCGGTGGCCGCGGGGCTCGTGGCCGCGGGCGCCGCGCTGGTCGCGATCGGCGGGGCGGCCACCGTCGCATCGGCCGTGTTCAGCGGGCTGGCCACGGTTGCGTCCGTGCTGGGCGGGGCGATCGGGGCGCTGCTGTCGCCGGTCGGGCTCGCGGTCGCCGCGGTCGCCGGCCTGGTCTACCTGTTCGCCCAGACCGAGACCGGGGCCGAGTTCTTCGCCTTTCTCGGGCGCGGGTTCCGCGAGGTCGCGGCGGTCGCGACGGAGGCATGGGGCGGGATCACGGCCGCGCTCAAGTTGGGCAACCTACACCTCGCGTGGGAAATTGCACTGGCGGGGTTGGAGGCGCTGTGGGCCGACTTGGAGCACACGCTCACGACCACGTGGATCGGGTTCAAGGCGACGTTTGACGAGATCGCACACGGGATCCGCGTCACCTGGAACGAGCTCACTACGGCGCTGGCGAAGGGGTTGAACGAGGTCGCCAAAAAGGGGCTCGACCTGGTATCCCTGCTCGGGCGCAATGGGTTACTCGGGGGTGTCGGCTTTGAGCTGGCGACCGCCGCGGATGCGGTCCGGAGCACTCTACCCACGTCGATAGGTGTAGACGAGATAGGCAATGAAGAGTTACAGAAGATCAATGCTTACGCTGAACAACTCAAGCTCGACCGCGCGGGTGAGCTCCTGAAGGCTGACGCAAAACTCCTGAAAGCGCGGCGCGGGCTTACGGAACTGACGCTCGGCGCCAAGGAAGCAGTCGCCGAGGCGCTCGCGGGCGAACAAGTGGCGGCCGGAGCCGCGGCCCTGTTCGCCGCGAAAGCCCCGGCCGCAGCAAAGAGCGCGCTCGCCGCGGCGGGCGCCGGCGGGACGTTCAGCACGTTCGCCGCCGGCCAGCAGTTCGGCGCGCAGACCACGGACAAGAAGCTCGGCAAGATCGTGGACAACACCGGCCTGACATTCCGCGCGGTGACCAACCTCGCGAAGTCGCTCACGTTCAAGTAGCAGGGTATCGCTCGGGTTTCGTGAACGTGCGAGCCGAGCCTACTTGGCCTCCCATTCGGCCTTGCGTAA
>DASWYH010001417.1:0-2629 GCA_036405095.1 Gemmata sp.
GCGAGCCGCGGGTCGGCGCGCATGTGCCCCAGCAGGTCGATCACCTGTGCCCCGAGCGGCAGACGGGCGAGCCGCCCCATGAACCCGAGCGCGAGTGCCCGGGCGCGCCGCGGGCCGAGGCGGTAGAGTAGCGGACGGGAGACGGTGCGGTAGAACCAGTCCGGCATAGCGCCCCCATGCACGAAGCGGCCGCGGGTCGTGTCGACCCGCACCGCCATCGTCCTCTGTTTTCAACCGAAAGTGTAGCCGCTTCGCAACTCTACACGGCACCGTGCGGGCGCGCAGAAAACTCCTCACCATTGCGCGCCGTGGGTGGTATCATCGGGCCGTCGCCCACTCACCCCCTGCCAGGAGCCCGACCCGTGCGCCTCTCTCACCTCCTCGTCCCGCTTGTGCTCGCAACTGCCGCCGGTGCCACCACCGGCCAGGACAAGAAAGACCCGCCCAAGAAGGGCGGACCCAAGGAGGCCCCGGTTGTGAAGCCCCGCGAAGGCAAGAGCGAAACCATCAAGCTGTTCGACGGCAAAACCCTCGACGGGTGGGAGGGCTATTCCGACCTGTGGTCCGTCAAGGGCGGCGTGATCGTCGCGAAGAACACCGCGCCGCTGAAGTTCAGTACGTACCTGCTCACCAAGGGCAAGTACACGGACTTCCGCCTCACGTTCGCGGCGAAGCTCGTCACGTCCGAGATGCACTCCGGCGTGTGCTTCTGGGGCACGGTGAAGCCCGACGTGAGCAAAGACCCGGAGAAGGACCGCACCAAACACACCTATGCGGGGCACCTGGTGATGTTCCCCTCCGGGTACGGCATGTACGACCTGTTCGGGCGCAACGGTTTGCCGGTCGATGGCGGCCCGGCGAAGAAAGTGGGCAAGCAACACGACTGGAACGACATCGAGATTCTGGCGCAGGGCAACCGGGTCCGGGTCGCCGTCAACGGGACCGCAGTGGTGGACTGGCGCGACCCGCTCCCGGACCGCATCAAGGAAGCCCCGATCGGCCTCCAACTGCACTCGAACTCGGTGCCGCAAGAGGTCCAGTTCAAGGGGCTCGTGTTGGAAACGTTCCCGAAAGAAGACAAGCTCATCACCGTAAAGTGACCGAACGTGCGCCGCACCTTTGCTCGGGGAGCCCCAGGGGCCACCCTCCGAGGGCTCACAGGTGCCATGCTGCCGGTTGCGGCGGCGAAGCGGCGGCCGGCTGGGTACCGGCTGAGTAGCGGCGCGGAAGCGGCGGCTACCGGCGCCCGCGGCGCCGTTACCTGATACCGTCGAGGCGGGCGAGCGTCTGCTGCTTCTGGCGGTAGTACTTCAACCCCGGGACGAAGAACGACAGTGCCGACACCGCCCCGAACAACAGGATGCTGACTTCGGGGACCAGTGGCATGATGATCGCCGCGCCGAAGTTCAGCGCGGCCCAGCCGTAGAACCGTCCGGACAGGATGCCGGCTTTAAACACCATCACCATGCCCGCCGCCACCGCCACCGCCGGCGACAGGGTCAGCGCCGGCAGGTTCGCCAGCCACTCGATCCAGAACATGGCGATGCTCGCGCACACGCCCGCGGCCCAGGCGTGCGCGATCTGCCGCTCCACGAACAGCACTGGCCCGGCGGCCTTGCGGAGCTGCCACAGCACACCGCCCCAGGTCACCAGGCCGACCGACCAGAACCCCATGTACCACACGTGGTCCGTGTGGCGGGTCCACGCGAGCACCTGCGTCAGCAGGCACAGCAGGAAGATCATGGCGCTGTGAAAGATCCACAGCTTGCCCCAGTTTTCGAGAACGTCCGCGTGGTGCGTTTCGCGGAACAGGCGCGCGATGAAGAACCGCAACCCGCTCGGCGCCGCGGTCACCGGCTGGCCGGCGGCGTAGGCTTCCAGGTCCGCGGCGAGCGCGCCCGCCGACGGGTAGCGCATCTCCGCGGGCTTTTGGAGGCACTTCAGGCAGATCAGTTCGAGCTCGCGGCTCACCGTGGCGTTGAGGTGGCGCGGGGGCACCGGTTCTTGCTCCAGAACGAGCAACATCGTGTCGATCGGGTGCGCCGCCTGGAACGGCGGGCGCCCCGTCAGCAGCTCGTACAGGATGGCGCCCAGCGCGTACACATCGACCGCGGTGGTGAGGTCTTTGCGGCCCGCGGCCTGTTCGGGGGCCATGTAGCTCGGGGTGCCCACCACGTCGCCGGTCTTCGTGATGCTGCCCGAATTGTCGATCTTCTTCGCGAGCCCGAAGTCGGACACCTTCGGCGCGAAGGGGCCGGGCGGGAGGGCGAGCGAGGCCGCACCGGACCCGCTGCCCGGGTCCGGTTCCTCCTTCGCCCTTCCGCCTTTGCCCTTCCCCAAAAGGATGTTGCTCGGCTTCAGGTCGCGGTGCAGGATGCCTTCGAGGTGCGCGTGCTCGACCGCCCGGGCGATGACCGCGACCAACCCGGCGGCTTCGCGCGGCGGGAGCGGCCCCTCGGTCCGCACCTTCTCCGCGAGCGTCGGGCCGCTCACGAACTCCATGCACAGGTACGCCTGCCCGCCCGCGGTGCCCACTTCGTACACGGTCACGATGTTGGGGTGCTTGAGCCGGGCGGCGGACTCGGCCTCGGTGCGGAACCGGGCGCGATCGGCGTCTGTCGCCAAATGG
>DASWYH010001418.1:0-8535 GCA_036405095.1 Gemmata sp.
GCTTTCCAACGGACCACAGCAGCCCGCGGGCGACGAGGTCGAGGTACTTGGCGTCCGCGACCGTGTCGTTGTTGTGCCCGAGGGTGGTGGCGAACACTTTGGTCTTCCCGTTGTAGGTGTTGGTCCACACGACCACGGACTCCTCGACGCGCTCCTTGCCGTCCTTGGACTTGATGACCTGCTTGCCCTTCGCGAGCGGTTGGGCCGTATCGAGCAGCTTCCCGGTGAGGTTGTTGTAAAGCTCCTCGTTGATCGTTTTCCAGTCACCCAGCCCCTTCGTGACCGGGCTTTCCTTGTCCGTGTAGCGAACGTCGATCGGGGCCTGCGGCCCGTGCCCGGTAGTCGCCAGGCCGGTGAAGTCGAACCACGGGGTGGATTTCGGGAACCCCTCGGTGCGGTAGCTGTGCATCCCGCAGTGCAGCACCACCCCCGGCAAGCCCTCCTTGTGCGGCTTCAGGATGCGCTGAACGATCTTCATGTCTTTGACGTCGGCCGAGCACTCGTCGTGAACCACCACGTCGAAGCCCTTGGCCCAGTCGTCCTTTTCGTAGACCGGGTTGAGGTGCTTGGTCGTCGTGTCCGAATCGTAGGCGATCACCCACTGCACGTTCGCGCGCGCCGAAATCCCTTTCGTGAGCAGCTCCTGTTGCTTCTTGTAGTCATGGCAGCACCCGCCGATGACCAGCAGCGCGCGCACCGGTTTGGTCTCGGCGGGGGCGCCTCGGGACTGCGCGCCCAGCGCCACGACGAGAGCGGCGAGAAGCACCGGCAGGAGTTTGGGGAGGGGTCGCATTCTGGGATCGCTCCGTTCTTGCGGGAGTAGTGGAGAAGGTGGGCCGCGTCATTATCGGTTGTCGCGGCCGGGGACGCCAGCACCCGCACAACCGAGAACTTACCGGCCCCGGGCACACGTTTGCGATTTCTCGACAACGGCACTGGCGTTGGCGCGGCGGTCGGTTAGTATCGCGGGGAAATTATCGAGCGAGGTGCCCGTGGCGAATCTCCAAATTCCGAACCTCGGTCCCGAAGACACGCGGGTCGCCGAGTTCGTGTTCGAGTTCGTTCAATTTCTGCTGGACGACGATGCGAACCTGACGCCCGCCGGCAACCTCACGGGCGCGGCGCGCCAGAAGCTCCGCACCCGCCTGGATGAACTCATCGGGGCCGAAGAGGCCGGCGCGGCGAGCCCCGACACCGCGCTCGACGGCCTGTTGATCGACGCGGGCGACATCCTCGGCACCCCGCCGGCGCCGGCGGGGGACCAGTAATGATCGAGCGCGTGCGGCTGCGCAACTTCCGGCGCTACAAGGAGGCGAACCTCGCGTTCAAGCCCGGGGTGAACTTCATTGAGGGCCAAAACAACGTCGGCAAAACGAGCCTCTTTTACGGGATCGAGTACGCGCTGTTCGGCCGGGTCGAGAACTTCAAAACGATCCGCTCCCTGATGCAACCGGGGAAGCGGTCGCTCGGGGTCGAGATCGTGTTCCGGGGGCCGACCGGCGAGCGCTACCTGCTCCAGCGCGCGCACATCATGCCGCCCCGGTCGAAGAAGACGATGGAGGGGTACTTCACGCTGAAGGCGCTCGCGGAAGACGCCGAGCGCTACCTGCTCGCTTCCGACTTCGGTGACACCGAAGACCAGCTCGCCTTCAAGCTCCAGGAGCTGACCGGTCTCACGCGGCGCCTGTTCTCGGTCGCCCTGCACATGCGGCAAGGCGACATCGCCGCGATCCTCGACGGCGCGAAGCAACTCGACATCGTGCTGGGCGTCACCGCCGCGACGATGGCCGAGGACGAGCTCCGCCAGATGGCGCTGGAACTCGAAAAAGAAACCGCCGGGCTCGCGGTGCTGCAAGAGCGGCTCCGGGCGCTCGGGAGCGAACTCACGGGGGTGGCGGCGGAACTCGTTACCGTCACCGCGGAACAGCAGACGACCGCCGCGAAGCTCGCGAACCTGGGCGCCGAGCCCGACCCGCGGGCCGCGCTCGATGCGCAGGTCGCTCCGCTGTTGCGGGCCGTTGACGCACTGGAAGACGCGCACGATGAGGTCGGGTCCGCCGAGCAAAGGCTGAGCGACGAGCGCGAGCGCCGGGCCGAAGCGGGGCAGGGCGGTTCGGCCGAAGAACTCGAAGCGGAACGCGCGGGGCTCACCGCCGAGGCCACCGCCCGCGCCGCCGAAGCGAAGCAGCTCCGAACCGAACTCGACGGCGTGGGCGCGGACCGGCGCAAGCTCGACCAGCGCCGCGGCGACCTGGACGGGCGCATCGCGCGCCGGCGGCGCCTCCCCACCGACGCCGGGGCGGCGTGCGAGGTGTGCGGCGCCCCGATCGACGTGGCGCACGTCGCGAAGGAACTCGCCGAGTGGGACGCCGAACTTGCGGCACTCGACAAATCGCTCGGAGCGCTGGAAGAGCGCCGGGCGGGGCTGCAGCAGGCGCTCACCGCGGCCGACCGCGCCGAGCGCGAGGCGACCGGCCGCGCCGCGGAACTGAAGCGCCAGGGTGACCAACTCGCCAAACTCGACGCCAGTATCGCGAAGCGCCAGAAGGAGTTCGCCGGCGCCCAGGACGCCGAGCGGGTGGCGCGCGCCGCCGTGGAGCGCGCCGCGGAGGTGGCCGGCGCGGAGCTAACGGGCACGGGCTCTCGCCCCGAGTGGGTGCTGACGGGGGCCGCGCCCGAGGTCACGGAATCGATCCGCGAAGCGGTTCAGGCGCTGAAGCAATCGCTTGCGGAGCGCGTGGGGCGCCAGGTGGCGCAGCGCCAGGCCGCGATGGAACTGCTGGAGCGCATCGGCGCACAGTTGGAAGGGCTCACGCGCCGGCACACGAGCACCGAGCGCGAGCAGGCGACGGCCACCGCGGAGGTGAAGGCGCAAACGGTGAAAGCCGAGCGCGCGGCCCGGTTCCGCCGGCTCTCCGCCGGGTTCAAAGACCTGCAAGCGCGCATCCGCAGCGAGGCCGCGGCGAAGCTCGCGGCCGACACGCTCGCGCTGCACCGGCAACTGTCGCAGCGCGACGAGTTCGAGCACCTCACCATCGATGCGACGCACTACGCGGTGCAGGTGGTCCCGCGCGACATCGGCGAAGAGGTCCCGGCGGGGCTGTACGAGGGCGGCGGGCACCGGCTCCTCCTGGGGCTGTCGTTCCGGCTCGCGGTCGCCCGGCTGGTCGAGCACTGCCCGTTCCTGTTGCTCGACGAACCGACGTATGGTCTTGACACCGCGCACCGGGAGGCGCTCCTCAACCGGATCGCCGACCAGACCGTTTCGAAGCAGATTCTTCTCGTGACCCACCAGACGATGGGCGACGTGCCCGGGAACCGGATTCATGTGGAGCGCAAGGGCCGCGAAACCGTCGTCGTTGAGAACAAGTGAGGGCCGGGCACATGCCGCGCGCGGATCGCATCACGCACTGGACGAGCCAGTTGAACAGCTTCGCGGCCCCGGGGACGTTCGTGACCTGGGGCGAGGTGGACGCCCGCGTGGACCGGGCCGAGGACGCCGAAGCCGTCCTGGACGCGCGCGTCCAGAAGGTGCTACTCACCATCGTCAAGGAGCGCCTGGACTCGAAGCCGGAGGAGAACCAGCGGTTCAAGGCCACGACCGATTGGAAGATCCTGAACCAGCTCCTCACGATCGCGCGGCTGAAGGAGCTTCAGCGGGTGAAGATCGTGAAGAAGGGGCGCTCGTCGGGCGGGGCCGGCTTCTACGTCGAGGAGCTGACCAAGACGCACTACGGGCGCCAGATCCTGAGCGGGCTCGGGTTCGGGAAGCAGAAGCGCGTGCTCGACAGGGACGAGTTCGAGAAGGTGAAGGCCGAGTTCGCGAAGATCAAACTCGCGCTGCCCGAGGCCGTCGAGCCGACCACGACGGAGAAGTATTTCGCACAGGACACGGCGCCGTAGAGAGGCGGGCGCTACCCCGGGTTCTGAAACAGTGCCAACGGGTGCAACTAACATGGACAACAGCTTCCGCGAGGACCTTAGGAAATACGCTCTTGAATACTTTAAGGTTCACGCCGACCAGCGTATGAAGATGTTCAATTTTTATATCTTGCTAATTCTGGCAATGGTGGCCGGCCTGATTACGTTGTTAAAAGAAAGCCCGTCCATTCCGGTCGCGAGGTCGGCCGTGTCGCTGCTCGTTGTTTTTATTTCTTTTATATTTAAGAAGCTTGATGATCGCACACGGACCCTGGTGAAGCACTCGGAGCGGGCGCTGATGCTGCTCGAACAGGACGGCCGGCTCCCGGACACTCCAGAAGGGGAGCCGCACCAAGCCAAGCTGTTCACGCGAGAGGCGTTCGACATCAGGAGAGCACGAGCGGGTGAGCAAGTAGACGGTGAGCTCACCTACACTCAGTGCTTTCGAGCCGTGTTCTTTACGTTTGGACTGGTAGGTGTTATGGCTTTTGTTGTGTTTCAGTTTTATTAATCATAATATTCTTTGTTAATTTAGCTGTCTTGTTCCCGTCCCCGAAAGGGCACCATGACCGATTACACGGCGCTGCTCGAATCGACGCAGGTAAAAGACCTCAAGCAAGAGGCCGACATCATCCTTGAGGGGCAGTACAAGGACGCCTACGACGCGATGATGGACGCCTACCACGCGGGCCTGTACGTCGGCCTCATCGGCCCCGTCGGCGCGGGGAAAACGGCCCTCTGCCGCAAGTTCGCCCACGACCTCGGGCGCCCGTTCGACTGGGTCACGTTTTCGGACCTCGTGCGCCCGTCGAACCTGATCGGCAGCTTCGACCCGACCCTGGTGTTCAAGTTCGGCTACTCGACGCAGGCGTTCGTCCCCGGCCCGTTCACGATCTCGGCACTTCAGGGCGGCGTGTTCCTCGCGAACGAGATGAACCGCGGCGACGAGTACGTTCTCAACACGCTGCTCGACGCGCTCGAAGAGCGCAAGCTGTACATCCCGGCGCTGCGGACCTGGTATCAGGTGCAGAAGGAGTTCTACCTGATCGCCGCGATGAACCCGAGCGAGCAGCGCGGCACCCGGCGCCTTCCCGGGGCCGTGAAGGACCGCATCAAGGTGTGGGTGCAACTGGGCTACCCGAAGCGCGCGGTGGAACAGAAGATCGTGAAATCACACTGCGCTGAGTATGACCTCGCGCCGGCGCGGATC
The DNA here is from genome assembly GCA_036405095.1 of Gemmata sp. GTDB lineage: Bacteria > Planctomycetota > Planctomycetia > Gemmatales > Gemmataceae > Gemmata. The sequence continues at coordinate 5,132 of DASWYH010001418.1, forward strand.
GAGTCGATCCTGGAACTGGTCCACTCGACGCGCGAAGAACCGGCGGTGGAGCAGCCGGCCTCGATCCGCTCCTCGATCGGCATCGCGCGGCTGGCTTCGGAGCGTGCCCGGCGCTTGGGCGTCACGGTGGACAACACCGTTGTGGCGCAAGCGGCGCAACTCGTGCTGACGGAGGCGATCAAGATGAAACCCGGGCGCAGCGTGCAGAGCTACCTCGATAACTTGCTCACCCGCGTGCTGGGCACCACCGGCGGATAAGGGAGAGCTGATGATTACTGCGTCGGAACTGGCGGGCCACTTCGCCGCCCATACGGTCCGGTCGCTATCCAGGAGCGGCACTTTCAACCCGATTTTCGCGTTCACGAGCGAAGACGAAGTCCGCCACATGCAGCGCCTGACCGCACCCACACCGTAGGATGCGGTCGCGGTCGGGCGCGGGCGGCTCGAAATAGGTGTAGACGCGAACGACGGCGCGCTGTTGTTCGACGGGCGAATCTCCGCCGAGGGCGGCGGGAAGCTGGACGCAATCATCATCGAGATGCGGTGCTACGCGTTTCCGTGGGCAGAAGCGGCGATTGCCATGCCTTACAGGGGGTGCGAGCCGGGACCGTTCCCTGTCCACTGTCAGAAAATTATCGAATTAAACGAGTGTTATGGATTCGACATTAACTCAGCGTTTGAGGCATTCTTTCGCCGGGTCGATTCGCGCACACAAGGCTCGGTGATCTGGAACGCGAACCTCGAGCAGAGTAAGTAAGTCTGACCGGCAGCGGTCCAGGGAGAGATCATGTCCGAAGCGAACCTCGAACAGCACCTCCCCGGCGACACCGTCACCGGCACCGATCCGCTGATGTTCTCGCTGGAGTTCGTCACCCGGATGCGCAAGCGGAAGGGGCTCTCGCACGTCCCGAGCTTGCGCACCGCGATCGCGATCCCGCGGTTCCTCACCGCGCGCGCGTTCCGCAAGCACGGGCTGATCCCGCAAGACTACCTGGATGCCGCGGTCCTCAACACGCCCTACGAGGACCAACCCGCGGCGTTTGAAGTGGCCCGTGATGTACTGTTCCCCGCCGACAACAAGCCCGCGGAAGGTGCCGCCGCGGCTGCCGCAGCGGTCGCATCACCCAAAGTCGCGAAGCAAGCCACACAGGACGCGGCGAAATCCATTCTCGATGACCTCGCCGGGCTCAACATCGATTTCGATGCGCTCGGCGACCTCGCCGCGCTGGATGATCTGCTCGAAAAAGTCGAAGACAAGCAGCTCTTCGATTCGTTCGATCTTCAAGAGCGCTTGCTGAAGGGCGAAACGCCCGGCGAACAGGCCGGCGGGCGCCTCGTAGACCGCTACGGCGGCGCCAAAGAACTCGGTGCCCGCGGCATTCGTACCCTTGAAGATGCGATGGAGTTCGTCAAAGAGATGCTCCGCGGGCGCGTGAGCGCTCTCGAACCGGACGAACTCGCCGATGCGTGCCAGGCCGGGGCCGGGGCCATGCTCGCGCGCGAGGTCGTTCAACCGTGGGAGCTGGCCGGGGCGCTCGCAGGCACAAAAGACTTCAAGCGGCTCCAGGAGCACCTCAAGGACGTGCTCGATTCCGGTTCCGCCGTTGACCTCGGGCGCACGCTGCGGTTCCTCGAGCCGCACGCGGGCGCGGTGACCGGCTCCGAGTACGAAGCGTTCCGTAACGCGGGCCTGGAGCGGGTTCGCGACCTGTCCGAACATGCGGAACTGCTCGACGGGCTCCGCAAGTGGATCACCCCCGCGGACGAGTTGCTGAAGCGCGCGGCGGCCGAAAACCCCGTCCGCGCGCTCGAAGCCGCGCGCTGGCTCCTCGACCGGTTCGGCGAGAACCTGCAACCGCGGATCTTCGACCACTGGGCCGACAGCCACTCCACGATGCCGCAGTTGTCGGAACTCACAAAGCTCGCGGTGAACTGCCCGCGCTGGCAGGACATGACCGCGCAGGCGTACAAGGACTGGGTCGCGGACCGCGACGCCGACGCCAAGGCCGAGGCGAAGAGCGTTGCCACCGGGAACCCGCCGGACCCGAACGCCGCCGGGCACTTTCAACAAAAGTGGCTGGAAACCGCGGAACACCTGTTCGGCACGAAACTCGAAGCCGGTAAGGGGCTCGCGCAACGCGCCGTTGTGGACTGCCTCGAACGGGTCACCGATCCGGCCCTCTTCCTGCCGATACTCGATGCCTTTTTGGAGCGACTCATTTACCCGGCGGACGTACCGGCGGTGGTCGCGGCGGGCCGCAAGCTCGGGATCGACGAGCGGCTCATTTACGAGCGGCTCGGCCAACCGCTCGAACAACTCGCGCAGAACATCCGCGACGACATCCGCGACCCGGATCGGTATAAGCGCCTCATCGACAAGATCAAGAACATCCCGCCCGAACTCCTTGCGGAGCTGTGCGCGAAGGCGTTCGGGAGCACGAACCTTTCGGGCATGGCCGCGCTGATGGCGATCGACATGGCGGGCGCGGCGGCGCTCGTGCCCGACTCGTTCGCGGCCGATGCGTGCGGCTACAAGGGCATCGGCCGCGGGATGAACCTCCTCAAGCAGTGGTTCGACGGCCGCGGGCAGCTCACGGACAGTCTCCGCGCCCACGTGAAGGAGTTGGCTCGCAGTGCCCTGACGGATCTGGCGTTCGACTGGATCGCGGGCGGCACCGGGAGCACCGAAGGCGGGATGGTGCCGCAGAACCGGTCGCGCCCGTACCGCGCCGGCGACGAACTGGACCAGCTCGACCTCGAAGCGACGCTCGACAGCGTTATTTCTCAGGGCAAGGCGCTCGACCACGTCACCGAGGAAGACCTCTTCGTGCCGGTCCACGCGAAGGGGCAAGCGGCGATGTGCGTGCTGCTCGATATTTCCGGCAGCATGGGCGGGCGCGAGCTGGCCAACTGCGCGATTTCCGTGGTGATGCTGCTCGGCCGCATGGCGCCGGAAGAAATCGCGATCGCGCTGTTCGAGAGCGACACGCACGTCATCAAGGGCTTCACCCAGGAGCGCGACCTGGACGAGGTGACGGACCGGTTGCTCGAACTCGCGGCGACCGGCGGAACGCGCGTCGATGCGGCGCTGCGGTGGGCCTACGAGCAGTACGACGAGGTTCCCGAGGCCGAATTTCGTGTGCTGTTTTTACTGTCGGACTTCGAGTTCTTCGAGTCGCCGCGCGATCTCGAACAGCTCACCCAGGCGCTCGCGGCACAGAACGCGCGGTTCCTGGGGGCCGCACACGGGCGGTACAGCAAGCACACCGCCGACCACTTCCTCGCGGCACTCAGCGGGCAGATCGTGAACCTCCGCAACCTCGACGCGGTACCGGGGCTGCTGATGGACGCGATCCGCAACGTGGGGTGATGGGCGAACCCCGGCCGCAAGGCCGGGGGTGCCA
>DASWYH010001419.1:0-2478 GCA_036405095.1 Gemmata sp.
CACCGGATGAGCCCCGCCGCCAACACCGCCATGAGCCCGGCCCCGAACACCCCCCATGCACACCGCCGGATGAGCACGTAGCGGAAGAGCGCCCCCGACGGCAGCGACACGAACTGTTCCTCCGGCCCGACCGGCGAGGCGATCGGCCCGCGGCCCGCGTGAAACTCGTCGAAAAAGTGCGGGTCGAATATCGACGCGCCCGCCGCGATCCGCTTGGCCTCGTACTCCTGGTACGCCCGCTGGTAGCCCTCGCCGTGGGCCAGTTCCGCCTCGAACCGCGGGCGCAGCTCCGCCACTTCCGCCTCCGACAGCGGCGGAGAGACGTTCTGCCACGCGGGCCGCCGGCCCCGGCCCGGCGCGACATACCGGAGCGTCTGCTCGATGTCGCCCTGCCGCTTCTGGCAGTGGGCCCGCAGAAACGCCCGGAGCGACGGGTCCGCCGAGTAGCGATCGGCCAGCCGGGCCGCTCGCTCAAACGCGGCCCAGGCGAGGTGCCGCTGACCGACCCGCAGCATCACCTCACCCAGCGCAAGTGCGAAGTGCGGGTTCGCGCCGCCCCCCTGGCGCCACATCCCGATGATCCCCAGCACCGGTTCGTCGAACGGAACGCGCCGACCGGGTTCGGGGTCCGGGGAGTCCCCCGCCCCGACCTTTGTGATGTGCTCGCGCACCGGCTTCAACTCGACCCACCGCGCCGGGTCGGCGGGGTCGGTGCCCGGAGCGAAGAAGGTCGGCACCTCGTACCGCACCCTCCCTTGGCTAAAGCGCGCGTCGGTGGCCCGCCCGTACCCGGTGCCCACCCAGTTCGTTTCCCGGTTGAGGCACTCCTCGATTCCGAGGTTGAGCCGGTTCCCCAGGCAGTCGAACGTTCGCAACATCTCCGGGTTGGACATCGCGGCGAGCAGGAACTCCGCGATCACGACCTGCCACCGCTCCCGGCCGAAGTGGGCTTCCGGATTGACTTCGACCGACTTGCGCACGAACGCAATCCCCTCCCGGAACTGCTCCCGTGCGGCCGGGTCGCCTGCGATTGCGCGCGGGAAATGGGCGTGGATCAAGAAGGTGCCGAGGTTCGCGTAAGAGGTGTACAGATCGCGCCCCGACAGCCCCCGCGCCTGCTGACGGGCAAATTTGTCCCGCATGACCAAGACCGCCTCGTCGGACCGCCCGAGGCGCTCCAACCCGGCCGCGAGGTCGTCGGCCAGCGCGAATCCCGCCAAATCACCCGGCGGCAGCGCCGCGAGGCGCTCCCGTGTGAGCCGGTTACGCGCTTCGTAGTACGCCCCCCCGTGCCGCGGGAACCGCTCGTGGATGACGTCGTGAACCATCGCGAACCGCAACGACACCCCGCCGGCAAATGGCGGGACGTGGTGCGGCAGTGGCGAGTGCTCGGCCAGAAACGGGTAATCGGCCGACCGCGGCGACAGGTGAGGTCCGCCCCCACCGACACAGCCGGCGAACAGTCCCAAAAGTGCGGCGCCCGTGACCCAGGCACCCCGGCGAAGGCGTCCGGCCACGGGTCAGCCCCTCGCCCGGCGGTCGATCAGGGTCAGAGCGGCGGCACCGACGAGCAGCACCGCACCGGCGCCGATAATGGTGCCGGTGCCGGGCCGCCCGGCGGGCTCGGGAGAAGCCACCGGGGGCGCCGGGTTGGATGTGTGGTACTGGGACCGGAACTCCCGCTCGTGATCGGCCAGCTCAACATCGTTGATGCACGCGAGCGCCGGTCCGGGGCCGAACGCGAGTGCCAAACAGGCCAACAAACGAGACATCGGCGGCTCCGGATCAAACGGTGCGCGGATGGGGGCGGAATCGCACCCCCAGTTTCCCTCAGTCGGAGCCCCGCGTCAACCGACCATCGGCCGTCGGCCGCACTCCCGCCGTCCCCTCGGAACAGATACGGCTGGTGCTCCCCGGCCGTTTTCTGCGGATCGGCGCCCAGTTACCCCTGCGGGCGGGCCGCGGCGTTCTTCTTCGCTTTCGGCGGCCCTAAAATCTCTTGCAGCACCACCGCCATCGCGACCCCCTGACCGCTCCCGAGCAGCGCGGTGAGGTTCTTGCCGAAGTTGGTCTTCGCGGTCGGGCGCGGGCGGTTGAAGAACCGCGTCACCTTCGTCGCCGGCGCCCCGGTGGACGAGCTCGTGCGCAGCACCTGTGCGACGGGGAGCTCTTCGATCTGCCCGGCCACCGGAGCGGACCGCGCCGGCGCTTGCGGCATCGAGCTGAACCCGGCCGCGGTGTTGGCCGCGGCGCTCGCCGTGTTGGCCGCGGTCTCGGCCAGTTCCGCCACCACGCGCGCCTTGCGCCGCTCCGCGGGCGGCTTGATCGGTTGCACCACCGGCGCGACCGGGGGCGCCTGGGTCGGTGCCGGGTCCGCGGACGCCTTGCGGCGCAAGCGGTCGATCTCGGCCAGGAACCGGTCCATGTCCGAACTGGCCGGCTTCACCGCGCTGCTGCCGCTCGTTTCGGCGACCGGCG
>DASWYH010001420.1:0-1546 GCA_036405095.1 Gemmata sp.
CGCCGCGGACCCCATCAGCTTCCCGTTCACGCGCAGGAACGTTTCCTGCGCCTGCATGTTGAGCACCTGCACGTTCGCGACGGATTCGATCACCGGCGCGAGCGCGGAAACGTGTTCCGGCGCGAGCGCCGGCCCGGCGGACGTTGCGAAGTGTGGGACCGGAACCTCTTCTTCCTCCCGTTGAGGGGGAACGGAAAGAGCGGTCCAGGAAGCGGGAACGGGCGGCGCGAGCACCGCTTCGGATTGCCTCCATTGAGGGCGAGGGGGCTCGGGTCGGCTCTGTGCCACGAACACGGGAGGCGGCGACGCGGGGGCGACCGGCGCCACCGGCGGGGAGAAACGCTCCCACCCATCCGCTCGGGTCGGCTCCGCGGTCCGAGTGACCTCTCCCTGATGAGGGGAGGGCTGAGGAACAGCCGGGCGCGCCTGTTCGGTCTTGGGTGCCGCCGGGCGGAGCCCGACGGGAATCACCACCTCGTTTCGGCGCTCGGGTTCGGGCTCACGGTGTTCCGCGCACCGCGTTTCGGTGCCGTAAAGCGCTGCGAGGTCCACCGGCAGGCGCTCCGCGGCCAGGTGCGCCACCAGCCGCACCACTTGCGAAACGGCGTCTTGCTTCCCGGCGTGAACGGCGCGCCCGAAGTACCGGCGGTCCCCCAGAATGGCCGCGATCATCCGCGTGCAGGAGTTCCCGGGGCCGACCTCCACGAACGCGCGCACGCCGTCGCGGTACGCGGTCTCGATCACCCGCGGCACGTCGATGAGGCCCACCAGCCCCGACGTGATGGAATCGGCGCACGCCAGTTCCCCGGGGCGGTAGCTCTTGCCCCACGCGCCGCTGTAAATCGTGAGCGGCTGAGCCGGAGGCGTGACCGGGAGCATGTGCAGATCGCGGTACGGCCCCGCCACCGGGCTCCCGGCGGCGCAGTGCGCGAGCGTGACCCCTTCCAGGAGCATCACCGGTTTGCCGATGGCCGCGGCAAGCTTCTCCACGTCCGCCCGCGTGCCTCCAATGACGCACTCCGCGGGCGTGTTCACGATCAGCAGGTACGCGAGCAACCCGGGCCGGAGCGCGGCGGTCACGTCGTCGGCGCTGGCGCCGATCACCCCGCTGACCCAGTCCACCGGTTCGCCCGCGGGGGTGCCCCACTGCATCCGGGCCGAATCAAAGGGCGGGGCCAGATCGGACGCGAACAGCGTGGACGCCCGCATCCGCTGGTACATCTCGTCGCGATCGCGCCACACCCGCACCCCGAACAGGCCCGCCGATTCGCCGAGGCTCAGCCCGATCATCGCGTCGCACCGGACGCCCAGTGACACCGCAAGGTCGGCGACGAGCGAACCCACGGTGACCTGACCGAACATCAGGTCGCGCGGGGGGGCCTCGGCGGCGCGCCCGTGCCAGAAGAACTGGGGGGCGAACTGGTCGCGGAGGTGCAAGTTCTCGGCGTGCTGGCGCCGCAGCACGTCGGGCCACTGTGCCCCCAGGTCGCGCCCCATCCCGTCGAACTGGTTGCCCGAGCCCGGGAACACGAACGCCACTTTGGCG
>DASWYH010001421.1:0-2818 GCA_036405095.1 Gemmata sp.
AAAAGGGCACATCGGCCTGTTGGACCTGGACATTTGACGGGCCGCCGCACTCATGCGGCCGTTGCCTTTCTGGGAGTGCGTCACCGTGATCGTGATTCAACCGCATACCGACTGCGTGAACGTGGTGTGCTTCACCCCGGACGGGGCGCGGCTCGCGTCCGTGGCCGAGGACGGGTGGGCGAAGGTGTGGAGCGCGGCCGACCTGCACACCGGGGCACCGGTTTGGGAAGCCGACGCCGAGGCTGATGACGATGGCGGCCGAACCGGCTTCTCCCACGGGCTGGCACACGCGCAGTACACCCCGGACGGGAAGCTGTTGCTCACCGGCGGCTGGCGACGGCACCTGCGCGCGTGGGACGCGTCTACCGGTGAACCGGCCTGGGAGGTGCTGAACCCGAGCCCGTGGGGCGGGGTCGGTACGCTGGTCGTCTCGCGGGACGGAACGAAGGTCGCGTTCGCCGGCGGGCAACTGGGGCTCCCCGAGCGCGTAGCCGTGCTCGACCTGAAGACGCACGAGGTGGTGAAGTCGGTGCGCGGGCACGCCGATGCGTGCGGGGCGCTCGCGGCCGGGCCGGACGGGTTCGCCTCCGGCGGGGCCGACAAGCACGTGCGGTTCTGGGCGTGGGGCTCGGGCCGGTGCTACCACGACCTCGCGCTCCGCGGGATCGTGCGCGGGCTGATGTTCTCACCCGACGGGACCCGGTTCGCAGCGGCCGGCGGAGCGGTGGTGCTGGTGTGGGATCTGGCCCGACCCGCAAGCCGCCGGGGGCGGCCCCGGCCCGGCGCGGTGCGCCAGTTCCGCGGGCACGGCGACCAGATCCAGGCCCTCGACTTCTCCCCGGACGGGGGCACGATCGCGTCGGCGGCGCACGACGGCACGGTGCGCATCTGGGACGCGGCGAGCGGGGCCGAGGTGCGCGCGTTCGCGCCGAAAGTGGGGCCGCTCCACCACGTCGCGTTCGCCCCGGACGGTTTGACGCTCGCGTTCTCGAGCGAAAAGGGCCACGTCGGGCTGCTCGATGTGGGCGACTAACACACGTGCGATTATGGCTCGTGGTTTTTTGACAGATCTGTTACGGCAGGCGGCGCGAGCGGATTCTCAAATCGTGCATAGACGCGGTTGACAAATCTGGCCCGGTTCGGATACTTGCATAGCCCGCCGACGGCCCGGCGCGTCGAGGTCCCTCCCCCTCTTCCCACCCGCTGTTCGCCGCTACTTTTCCCCATCCGGAGTGTTGTTGTGTTGAAACACACCCGCGGTCGCCGCGCGTTCACGCTCATCGAGCTGCTGGTCGTCATTGCGATCATCGCCATCCTCATCGGCCTGTTGCTCCCGGCGGTCCAGAAGGTGCGCGAGGCCGCCGCGCGCATGAAATGCCAGAACAACCTCAAACAGCTCGGCCTGGCGCTCCACAACTACCACGACCGGAACCAGCGGTTCCCGCCGGGGTGCGCCGATGATCAGCCGCCGTTCGGGACCGACACCTCGGGGCCGACCGGCGGCAAGTTCGGCAGCTCGTGGCTCCCGTACATCATGTCGGATATCGAGCAGACCGCGATCGGGAACGGGTGGCGGTACGCGGGGTACTCCGGGCGCGCCGACGGGACCAACATTTCGCTCATCAACAAGGCCATGATTTCGCCGCTGCTGTGCCCGTCGTCGCCGTTGCCGCTCTGGGACCTGTACCCCCAGAACGCGGGGGAGCAGCGGCTCGTCGGCAGCTACATCGGGATCGCCGGGTCGGTCGGCTGGACCGGGTACACCGAGAGCCGGGTGACCAACCTGTCCGGCACAACCGGGTGCTGCAACTCGGGCATCCACAGCGCCGGCGGGGTCCTGTACGCCAACGCCAAGATCAACATTTCGGGCATCACCGACGGGACCAGCAACACCATGTTAGTCGGGGAGACGAGCGACTGGATGACGCTCTCCAGCGGCACCAAAGCCGACTTCCGGTCGGCTGCCGACCACGGGTTCACGATGGGCACGGACATGATCGTCGCCCCCGGCCAGAGCGGGTTCACCGGGCGTGCGTACAACACCAACACCATCCGCTACCAGATCAACAAGAAGACGGGGTGGACGAACGACTGCAACACCGGGGTGTGCGACCGGGCGGCCCACAACGTGCCGCTCAACGCGCCGCACACGGGCGGGGTGAACGTGGCGTTCGGGGACGGGTCGGTGCGGTTCCTCACCGACGCGACCGACCTCGTCACGCTCGGGCAACTGGCCACCCGCGACGACGGCCAGGTGGTGGTCCTGCCGTGAGAGCTTATTTCAAGGAGCCGCTGATGCGCGTTGCCGGTGGGGTCGCTTGCGCGGCCCTCGTTTTTGCCCTGGCGGGGTGCGGCACGGACCCCGCCAAGACGCCCCAGGACGTGAAGGGGACGGTCAGCCTCGACGGGAAGCCGCTCCCGGACGGCCGGGTGTATTTCGTCCCGAACGGCGGCGGCGCCCCGGTCGTTACCGAGGTCAAGAGCGGGACGTTCGAGCTGAAAGCCCTGCCGGGCGGGTACAAGGTCGAGGTGCGGGTGTTCCGCGACCGGGTGCCGTGGCCCGGGGAACCGCACGACAAGCAGATCAATGTGATCCCGCCCCGCTTCAACACCGAAACGGCGCTCAGCGCTGAGGTCAAGGTGGGGGCGGCGAACGAGTTCACGTTCGCGGTCAGCACACGCTGAACGCGCCCCGAGCGGACCGCCCCGCGGTTATCGCGGAACCGGTCCTCCCGGCGCGAACGTTCGTCTTCGGGCGAAGGTCCGAGTCACGACATGGGCAGGCGCGATCGAGTTGCCGCCGCTCGGTTGTGAGCCT
>DASWYH010001422.1:0-5019 GCA_036405095.1 Gemmata sp.
TCATCGATGCGGCGGTGGAGGGGATGAAGACGAGCGGCGAGATGGGTTCGGTGCTGAGCCAGAAGGACATCGTGGTGGACGGGTTCCCGGGTCGGGAGCTGGAGCTCAGCGCACGTGACGGGGGCTATTACGGCGCCCGGATCATCGTCGCCGAGACGCGATTGTACATCCTGATCGCGGGGGGCAAGTGGGTGGAGCGCGGTGAGCCGAACGTGCGCCGGTTCCTGGACTCGTTCGCGGTCACGGACCCGCGGCTGAAGGCGAGCGGGGAGCGGCGGCTGGCGGCGGCCAAGCAGGCCGAGGAGATCGAGCGGGTGCGGAAGGAGCAGCAGGAGCGGGACCGGATTGCACGGGAAAAGGCCGACGCCGAGCGCAAAGCGGCCGAGGCACGCGCCGCCCGCGAGCGGGAATGGCGCAACCGGTTGATGGGCGAAGACGCGCTGTTCAAGGCCGCCGACTACAAGGGGGCGCCGCCGGGGGCGGTGTGGGCGCTCAGTCGCGGCACCTGGGACGTGTTCAATTTCCCGCTCGATGAGGTGGGGTTCCGCGGCGAGGGGGTCACGCTGCGGCCCGAGCGCGTCGCGTCCCCCGGGATCGATCCGGTCATTATGGGGGCCGAACTCGGAGCGGGCGTGCGCGGGAAGGGCGCGTACCTGACCCCGGCGGCGCGGCCCGGCACGCTTCCCCCGGGCCGGCGCGACGTGCCGGGACCGGCCGCCGCGGTGCAGAACCCGAACGGGTTCACCATTGCCGGGTGGGCGCGGGTCCGGTACGCGCCGGTGACGGTCGTTTCGGTCCACAGCGACGACCAGACGGTCGGCGAGATCACCGTCGGGCGCACGCACGTCACCGCGCGGGTGACCGGCCCGGACGGGAAGGCCGCGGAACTGACGCACCCGTGGACCTGCGACGAGGCGTGGCACCACGTCGCGCTCGTTCGCGCCACGGGGGCGACCGGTGCGGGCGCGAAGCTGTATTTCGACGGAAAGCTGGTCGCGTCCCGTGAGATCGGCGCGGCGCCGCTCCCGGATCAGCCCCGGGTGTCGCTCGGCTGGCTCCGATACCCGGACCCCAAGTGGCCCGGCCCGCTCGGCGTGGACGGGGCGCCCGGAGAGCCGCTCCGGGAGCAGGCCGTTGCCGCGATCGACGAATGCTCCGTCGTCGGGCGCCCGGTCTCGGATGACGAGATCCGGGTGCTGTACGGTTCGGCCAAGCCGCGCGACATCGCCGACCAGACCACCGCGCCGGAGCCGATCGACATCAAACTGACGTTGGGGCACAAGCTGGCACCGGTCGGGGCGGTCGCGTTCGACCCGGCCCGCAAGGCGGTGTGGGTGGCCGACGGCCCGGACAAGCCGGCCGCGAAGCTCACGCGCCCGATGTTGCGCAAGCTGTCGTATCCCGAATTGAAAGAGGTCGCGGCCTATGAGCTGCCCGGGTTCGCCACCGCCGGGGCGCTCGACCTGCCGCGGAACCGGCTGTACCTCGCGATCTGCCCGCCGGCGCACGAGCTGCCCGGGGACTTTTACCAGTGGCCCCGCGGCACCGGTCACGTTCACCGGTACGACCTCGATGAGGTCGCCCGGCTGCCCGGGGGCAAGCTCGAACCGGACGCCGCGAACGGCACCCTGTTCGGCATCCGCGGGCTGATCGCGTCGGCCGATGGTGCGACCGTGTACCTGACCGCGCTCACTCCGGCCGCGGCCCGCGGGACTGAAGGGCTGCTCCGGTCCGAGGCCCACTTGTACAAGCTCCCCGCCGACCTGACCGGGGCGCCCGCGGAGGTGCCCGAGCTGGTCGTCTTGTGCCCCGAGCGGTTGGAGCGCGACCCGGACACCGGGGGCATCACGGTGCTCGCCTGGAACCGCGCCTTGGGCCGCTCGCGGCTCGCGACGGTCGATCCGCCCGGGGGCGTGGCGCTGGGCTTCGGCGCCAACTCATTGATGCCGTTCGACTGGGTGTCGGTCAGCCCGAAGCGGGCGTTCGCCGCGGTTCCCAGCGGCGGCGCGTTCGCGGTCCCGAAAGCGCTGCCGGCCGGGCACCTCAGCATCGCGCGGCTCGGGGAAGGGAAGTCGCTTTACCTGGGCGGGCTGGCCGACGGGCGGTATCTCGTGACGGCCGAAGCCCGGGACGGTGACCCGGGACGCCGGGTCGCCATTTATAGCGCTTACATTGGAAAGGGCGACGGGCCGGGTAAGGCGCCGGCGTGGTCGTGGGAGCCGCTGACGGAACTGCAAGACACCGCGGACGCGCCGCTGGGCGGCCCGTTCTGGACCGCGCCCGACGGGCACGCGCTGATTTTCCGGTCCGGGCAGATCGTTCGGCTCCAGTCGCGGGCCGACCTGACGCCGGACCCGGACGCGCTGAAGAAGCTGGCCCCGATCGAGCCGCCCCCGCCGGTCCCGGGGGCGCGGCCGGTGGCGCCGCGCCCCCGGGTGCGGTTGACCGAGGCCCTGGTGCCGCCGGCCACCGACCTGACCGGGCTCAAGTTGTACCTGACGTTCGACTCGGCAGACGGGGTGCTCAGGGACGCGGTGACCGGAGCGCCGGCCGGCAAGCTCGGGGGACCGGCGGCGCTCGTGGACGGGCCGCGCGGGAAGGCGGTGCGGCTGGTGGCCCCGCTGAGCAAGGGGCGGCCGGTAACGGTCCCACCCGAAGCGGGCATTCAGCTCACCCCGAAGCACCTGAGCATCCCGGCGAACAAGCCCTTTGCCATCACCTTCTGGGCTCGATCCTCCGACGTCAAACCGCTGTGGGCGCCGGCCGTGTTCCGCGCCAACGACGAGGTGCCGACGGGCAAGGTCACGCGCGCAACGAACTTCATGTTTACCGACGGGAGCGCGCGGTTCGGGATCAGCGGCGGTGGTGAGCGCGCGACCCTGACTGGTAAGGTGAGGCCGAGCGAGTGGAACCACTTCGCCCTCGTGCGCGACGACAAAAACGGTCTCCGGATGTTCGTGAACGGTCAACCCGCGGAGGACGCCAAACCGGTGAAGTGCGGCAGCGCACTCGACTACACGGCGGCCGGGCTCGCGGTGGAAGCGCGCGACTGGGCGTACCTGGATTTCGACGAGTTCTGCCTGTTCGACCGGGAACTGACCGACGACGAGGTGGCCCGCCTCGCCGGCCGCTCGAAGAAATGACTCCGGTTCCGACGATCCGGAAGCGTGAGCAGCGGCAACGCGAGTCCGTCACTCGCGCTTCCGGCGTGTCGGAATGAATGCCTGACCGCCCTCACAAGCGATTCCGCGCGCCCTCACGAGGTTCCGCCCGATGTCGATCGAGTTCGTGTGCCCGAGCTGTAGCGGCACGCTCCGCGTGAGTGACGATTCGGCGGGCCAGGTGATCCGGTGCGGGGCGTGCATGACGGTGCTGCGGGTGCCCGGGACCGGAGCGGAGCCAGCCCCCCCGGTGGCCTCGGTCGATCCCCCGGGGGGGCTGGGTGCTCCGCCCAGCCTGTTCGAGCCCGACCCGGGCGCGGGGGCGCCGGCGGACGCGGTCCCGGTGGCTCGCCCCCGGGCGCGGGTCCGGGGCGACGACCGGGAGGAGCGGGACCGGGGCGAGAAGCGCCCGCGGCGCCGGCGCCCCGCCCCGCCCCCGCCCCGTGGTCGGGGCGTGCTGTTCTGGCTGGGGCTGGTGGGCGGGCTGCTCGCGCTCATCACGTGCGGGTGCTGCGGGGGCCTGTACCTCGCGGTCCCGGTGGCCGACTGGAAGCCGCACGAGTCGGCGAAGGGCGGGTTCCGGGTGGACCTGCCGGCCCCGGCCCGCAAGGACATGGACAAGCTGGCGGGGGGGGCCCCGGACCCGAACGTGACGACGGAGGGGACGATCCTGTTCCGCCCGCTGCAGGAGTACGCGGTGGTGTACCGGGAGCTGCCGTTCGGGAACGGGGGGCCGGGTGGCGAGAAGCCGATCATCGATGCGGCGGTGGAGGGGATGAAGACGAGCGGGGAGATGGGTACGGTGCTGAGCCAGAGGGACATCGTGGTGGACGGTTTCCCGGGCCGGGAGCTGGAGCTCAGCGCGCGTGACGGGGGCTACTACGGCGCCCGGATCATTGTTGCGGAGACCCGGTTGTACATCCTGATCGCGGGGGGCAAGTGGGTGGCGCGCGGTGAGCCCAACGTGCGCCGGTTCCTGGACTCGTTCGCGGTCACGGACCCGCGTCTGAAGGCGAGCGGGGAGCGGCGGCAGGCGGCGGCCAAGCAGGCCGAGGAGGTCGAGCGGGTGCGGAAGGAGCAGCAGGAGCGGGACCGGCTCGCACGCGAAAAGGCCGACGCCGATCAGCTCCGGGAACGAGAGCAGCGGGACGTTCGGAACGCGAGCCGAGCGATTGCCCTTGAAGGACTCGACGCGGCCGACGGGGAACAGCGGGAGGTGTTCCGCGCAATCGAGGTCGCCGCGCGTCTAATGCGCGACATCCGGGGCGCCGGTGAACTCAGTACCGAGACCGCACTCGACCTGGGGGAAGCGGCCCAACTCGCGGTGGTAGAGGCGCGCGAGGCGCTCCGGTTCGGGGCCGAAGCGGCCACGGCAGCGGCCGTGCAGGCGGTAGACCTGGAGCACCGGACCGCCGCGTTCCAGTCCGGTATCGGCCGCTACACCGCGCGTCCGCCGGTGCTGCCCGCCGAGCCGGTGTTTCGGCTCGCGTTCGACGGGACCGCCGAGCAGCGCGCCACCGCCGCTCCGGGCGGCAACCGGTTCGAACTGCCCGCGGGGGCGACCTTTGCCGGTGGGCCGAGCGGCACGGCGCTCTATCTGCCGCCCGAAACGAGGGCGAACCTGATCGACCTGCCGCCCGTCGGGGGGCTCACGCGGGAGTCGGCGCTCACCGTCTCGGCGTGGATCAAAACCACGGCCACGGACATTGAGGTGTTCCGGTTCGGGTACGAAGGGAACGGACGCACCACCCCGCTTGCGGTCCGCGTCACCGGCACCCTCACTCACGTGCAAGTGGAAAACGTGTCCGGTTGGCATGCGCCGGAGAAGTTCGCCAAACTGACCGCGCCCTCGCTTGCG
>DASWYH010001423.1:0-2405 GCA_036405095.1 Gemmata sp.
CGAACAAGGCGCAAAGATGCTCGCGAACTGGCCCCACGCCACAGCACTCCAGGTTCTGAATCTCTGGGACAGCCAGCTCACCGATGCGGGTGCGATTGCGCTGGCGGAATCTCCCCACCTCCGCAACTTGAAATGGCTTCAGACCTCCAACGAGCATCTAACAGCAGAGGTGTTAAGCTATTTGAGTTCGACGTTTGGCAATAGGTTCATAAGTCCATTTTGATGGTGTCCGAGCTTGAGTGCGCGCCACGATTCCGCGAATCCGTACGTTCTGCGCGCGGCTGGTGTGTAAAATGGGTCCCAACCGGTCGGAACTTCTGTCCGGTTCGGAGACGCACGCCATGCCCGCGCCCAGAATCGAAGCCGGCGAGTCCGCCGGCCCGCCGAGTGCGAACTCGGAACCCCCATCGCGTTCGGGGGAGCCGCCCGCCGGTTCCCCCACAGTACCGGCACCCGCCCACACGGGACCACACTCCGCGGCGCCGCCCCCGTTCCGGGCGGCGTGGCCCTGGGTCATGTGCGTCATCGGGTTGGACTACCTGAGCACGCTCGCGTATCAGCCGTCGGTGGCGTTCGGGGCGGCCGGGCGGCTCGCGCCGCTCGTGACCGTGCTCATCGCGCTGGTCACACTCGGCTTCGCGCTGCCCGTGTACTGCTACATCGCCGGGCGGTCGCCGCACGGGGGCGGTTCAACCGCGCTCTTGGAGCGCGTCGTCCCGGGGTGGTTCGGGAAGCTGCTCCTCTTGGTACTGCTCGCGTTCGGCGCCGTGGACCTCGTCTTCACCCGCACCTTCTCCACGGCGGCGGCGGCCGAGCACCTGACGTACAACCCGCACCCCGAATGGCAGAAGGCACTCGGCGACGCCACCGCCCAGGGCGACCGGCTCCGCGGCGACCTGCCCGAGTGGGCCAAACGGCGCTCCGACGGGCTCTGGAACCGCACCACGGTCGTGTCGCTCGTGCTGCTCGTGCTGAGCACCGCCGCGGGCCTGGTCTTCTTCAAGGGCTACACGCGCAACTTCATCCGGCTCGCCGCCCTCACGGTAGTGGGTTACCTTGCGCTTACGCTTGTCGTGGTCGGGAGCGGGGCCGCGTACCTGGCCGAGCACCCGCACCTGCACGCCACCTGGTGGGCCGATGTGTGGGCCGGGAACTGGAAACCCGGCGCGGGCGCCCGGGCCGCCGGGGACTGGGGCGCGCTCCTGGGGGCGTGCGTCCCGCTCGTCCCCGCGCTGTGCCTGGGGCTGAGCGGCTTCGAGTTCGCGCTGATGGCGATGCCGCTGGTGCGCGGGCGCGGCGCCGACGAGCCGGGGCGCGCCCGCGCGGTGGTCCGCAACACCCGGTTCCTGCTCGTGCTCGCCGCGGTGTCGATGTCGGCGTACCTGCTCGCGTCCACGCTCGTCACCACGGTGCTGATCCCGCCCGGCGCACAGGAGGCGAGCGGCCGGGCGAAGTACCGCGCGCTCGCGTACCTCGCGCACGGCGGGGCGCTTTCGGACGGGCAGCCCGCGAGCGCGATGAACCCGGTGTTCGGGCGGGCGTTCGGCACCGCATACGACGGCGCCACCGTTGCGATCCTCGCCCTCGCGGGCCTGAGCTTCGCGCTCACGCTGTCGTCGTGGATCCCCCCGTACCTGAACCGGCTCGGGATGGAGTTCAGTTGGTCGGTGCGGCTCGGCGTGCTGGCGTACCTGTTCCTCGCGGTGAAGTTCGCGATGACCGCGTACTACGGGGCCGACGTGGACGCGCACCGGGCCGCGTACCTCACCGCGGTCCTCGCGCTGTTCGCGTTCGCGGCGCTCGCCGCCACCGTCGATGTGTGGAAGCGCCGCGCCGCGCGCAACTGGAAGAAGGCGTTCCGCGTGCCCCCGGTGTTCCTGCTCGCGCTCGTGGCCTTCACCGCGTGCGCGGGCTCGGTGGCGTGGAACCGGCCCGTGGGGGCGGTGGTCGCCGGCGCGTTCGTCGCGGTGGTGCTGGCCGTGTCGGTCGCCAGCCGCGCGTGGCGCAGCACCGAGTTCCGGTTCGAGTCCTTCGCGTTCGCCGACCCGGTGAGCGCGCGCGAGTGGACCCACCTCATGGCGTCCGACCTCCCCATCCTCGTCCCGCTGCGCCCGGGGAAGCACGACCTGCGCGGGCGGGAGATCGAGACCCGCACGCGGCACCGCATCCCGGGCACCCTGCCGATCACGTTCGTGCTGGCGGAACTGGCGGACCCGAGCGACTTCCACCAGCGGCCCCTGGTGCGGATCGCCCGCGAGGACGGGCGCGTGGTGGTCCACATCACCCGGTGCTGTTCGGTAGCCCACACCCTGGCCGCGGCGGCGCTGGAGCTGTCGAAGGCGGGCCGCGTGCCGGAGGTTCACTTCGGCTGGTCAGCGGAGAACCCGGTCACCGCGAACCTGCAC
>DASWYH010001424.1:0-10784 GCA_036405095.1 Gemmata sp.
ACCGGACGAACCGGAAGACAAAACACAGTCCGTACGGGAGTCATCCAAAATCCAGGCGCTGCTCGCCACGATCGGCGAGAAGATGGGTTTCAAGATCTGGGTTCCCAAAGCAGACCGTTCGGCGGTCCTCAAGGAGTGGACGCCGGAGGACGGGTCGCTAATGAGTGTGTTACCCCTGAACTACAACGAACCGACGCTCCAGACGATCGAGCAAATCGACGTGTTGTGGCTCAAGGGCCGAGCAATCGTCCGCGCGTTCGAGGTGGAACACACGACCGCGGTGTACTCGGGCATCCTCCGGATGGCGGATTTGCTGGCCCTGCAACCAAACATGGACATCCAACTGCACATCGTCGCACCAGAAGCCCGCAAAGCGAAAGTCATGGGTGAGATTCAGCGGCCTGTATTCTCACTGCTTGAGAAAGGGCCACTGTCCGAGTACTGTACGTTCCTGCCCTACGGCAGCCTTCGGGAATTGGCACAGCTCAAGCACCTCCAATACCTCTCCGACGAGGTGTTGGAGGAGTACGCAGAGGGGCCAGAGTGAGGTAGGTCAGGCCGAACCGGGCGCCGCACCTGACACCGCCCGCTGATTCGGGACGCTCTGATCATCCGGTGATAGCGGTGGCGGTGAGCTTGTTGTTCGGCCAGCAGAGGGTTTCGGGTGAATGAGTCGCAGCCGGTGGCCCGGACCTGGGCGCTCTTGGCGTTCGCTGGCGCCTGGGGCGCGCCACTGGTGGTGCGACTGTTGGTCCGCTACCCGATGTGGTCAGTGCTGCCGTTCGTCGCTTGGGGGCTGGCGGGCGCCGTTGCCTTGGCCTGGGTAATGCCGGCCTTCCGTCGGGCCGCATTCGTGCCGGACGCGGCAGCCCGCGGCGGGGCATCGCAAGTGTTCGGGGCGGCCGTGGGCATGACGCTGGTCGGGTTAGCCGGTCGGTACGTCGTGCCTGCCCTCGGACCCGATTAAGCTAGAGACCGAACCCGGCGCGGCATCGGACACCGTCGGCTGATTCGAAACGCACCGCTCATCCGGTGGTGGCGGTGCTGGCGACTTATTGTTCGGTAGCGGAGGGCGCGGCGTGACACGCAGAAACACGTTGGACCTCGTTCTCCTCCCAGAGTACCGCGCGTTCATCCAGGCAATCCTCAAGGATGTCGCCGACGACACCCCGCGCCTGGTAATGGCCGACTGGCTTGAGGAAAACGGGGACTCGGACCGTGCCGAGTTGATCCGGATACAGTGCGAGATCGCCCGGATGACCCCGTTCCCCCCGATCGCGGTCTACCGACCGTCGTCCGACCCACACCATTTCGATGGCGCAGACCTGATCTTCCCGCTCAGTTCACCGTTCGAGACGATGGGGGGATGGGCGGGGAAATCGTTGATCGACTTCTGGATGGATCTCTACCTGACCGAACCGGACGGTACGTTCGTCGTCTATTCGGACCGAGAATTCGTCCAAGAATTGGTCGGAGCGGAGAGGGGAATCCGCAAACGGTTCCGGCCCCATCCACGGGGACCGTACCCGCACCGCGCGCGGTTCGAGGAACTACGGCGCCGGGAGCGAACCCTCTTGGCAACCGACGCGAATGTGTGGGTGGGGGAAGATCCGGGGACGTACCTACTCCACCCGATCCAACCGGGCGTGCTGACGCGAACCCCGTTCGGGCCAGCGGAGATCGTGTTCGAGCGCGGGTTCCCCCGCCCGGCCGACCCGTCTCCTGGAGATTCCGCATCGGCGGCGGAGGACCTTCGAGACATGGAGCTTCCTGACCAGATGCCGGACGGCTGCAACTTCTACGGGCTGCTCCGCACGGCGCTGACCCCCGCGGCGGTGGCCCAGCGGTTCACCGCCGCGGGCTGGACCGCGGCCCAGGCCGATGGCCGAGAGTGGCTGACCGTCGCTTGGGGCACGTTGTCCCTGTCGCCCGGCAGTCCGATCGAGGTCCGGGGCGGGCTGGACCGGCCTGATGACCGCGTCGGGGAGTTGCTCGGCCTGCTCGGGGGCCGCGAGATCGATGGCGTGTACCAGTGGATCAACGCCGAGGGGCGGCTGTGGCGGGAGTTGCCGTTCGACGAGTCCATGCTCGCCCCAGACGATCCGCGGCTCCCGCCCGACATCAAGGCGTCCATCCTGGCCGGCCGAGGCGGTGCCAAGCCGGCTCCGGTGCCCCGCAAGCCGTGGTGGCGGTTCTGGTAGCAAAGACAGGCCGAACCCGGCGCTGTACTTGACCCGGCACGTGATTTGTTTCCCGTTGCGGGCCGGTTGTTCGTCCGGCACACTGGCCTCGCTGCCGGGTCGGTGAGCTTATTGTTCGGCCAACAGAGGCGAAATCATGCGGTATGCACTTGCTTCGATATTCGTGCTGTTCGCGGCCGGGGTTCATGGAGCGGATGACTCCGCGAAGGCTTCCGCTACACTCGACGGCAAAGTGGTGCAGTTCCCGGAGAAGGGGATTGCTGGCGGGGTTAAGGCGACCATCGCCCTGTTGGAGTCATGTCACGACAGCGGCACGGGGACCGCGGCTGATCTGAAGAAAGCCCAGGCGGCTGACCACGTCCGGCTGGTGTTTGCCAAGCCCATTGCGGTCACAATCTTGGGTGACAAGTTAGAAGTGTCCGAGTTGGTCCTCACACAGCCGCTGAACACCGGGGTGTTCTGGCTCCGCTGCGGGGACAAGGTGATTCGCTGCACCAAGTACCAGGTCGCCAAGGAGAAGGACTTCATCGGGTGGCGCAACGAGGCCCGAGCGGCTAAATGAGGCCGAATCCGGCGCTGTGCCGGACACCGTCGGCTGATTCGGAACGCATCGCTCATCCGGTGATGATGGTGCAGGTGACGTATTGTTCGGTGGCGGAGGCGGTCGGCCGTGTCCTACGACCTGGTGTTCTGGCGGCAGACGGTCGCGCGAACCGTCCCGCCGGTCGAAACATATCGCTGTCTCTGCCGCAGTGAGTCGGTGGACGGCATCAGCGAACTCACCGTGGCGGAGATCCGCGCCGCGTTCGCGGCCCAGTTCCCGGACTTGATCGCCGGGCCGAACGAGTTGCTCGGCCCGATGTTCTCGGTGATGCTCTACGCCCGCCCGATCCGAGCGGTGTTCGTGACCTGCTCGTGGAAGGTGCTGGAGCGGGCGGAGGTCGTCGAGCGGATCATCCGGGCTGGCCGGGACGGTCTGGGGTGTTGTTACTTCAACCCGCAGTCGGGCGAGTTCTCGGTGCCACCGGAGGCCACTTGAGCGGCTGAGCCCAGACGCCGAACCCGGCCCGGCGCCGGCCCGCTGCGCGCAGCTCGTTTCTCGCGGCGCGCGCGACCGGTGAGCTGGATGTTCGGCCACCGGAGGGCCTGCGGGTCGCGAAGCTGTGGATCGCTGTTCTGGCTGGTGCCTGCGTCCTCGTGGGGGCGCCGGTGGCGGGATCATCCGCCCCGTGGCGCACACTTCTGCGTCGGCGGCCGGGCCGGATGCGGCCCCGGACCGGCGGTTGGGCCACCTCGGGAGCCGCTCGCGGGCGCCGCCCCGGGGTAAAACGTCTGCCGCCCGCGGAGGGGGCGACAACCCAAACGACCTCGGCCCGACCGCGCGCAGGGGTTATCAGTACTCGGCGTTACCGGGGGTGCGGGGGAACGGGATCACGTCGCGGATGTTCGCCATCCCGCTCAGGAACAGGATGGTGCGCTCCAGCCCCAAACCGAAACCCGAGTGCGGGACGGTGCCGTACCGCCGCAGGTCGAGGTACCACGAGTACCCCTCCGGCTCCAGCCCCTGTTCCTTCATGCGCGCTTCGAGCACCTCCAGCCGCTCTTCGCGCTGGCTGCCGCCGATGATCTCGCCCACGCCCGGCACCAGCACGTCCATCGCGCGCACCGTCTTCTGGTCGTCGTTCACCTTCATGTAGAAGGGCTTCAGGGTGCGCGGGTAGTCGTACAGGATGACCGGGCACTTGAAGTGCTGCTCCGCGAGGTAGCGCTCGTGTTCGCTCTGGAGGTCCGCGCCCCACGACACCGGGTAGTCCCAGGTCTTCCCGCTCGCGAGCAGGATCTCAACGCCCTCCGTGTACGAGACCCGCTTGAACGGGTTGTTCAGCACGTTGTTCAGCTTGTCGAAAAGGCCCTTGTTGTTCTCCAGCTTCTCCGCGAAGAACGTGAGGTCTTCCAGGCAGAACTTGAGCGCGTCCGAGATGATCCGCTTTAAAAATGCCTCGGCCAGGTCCATGTTGTCGGTGAGGTCGTAAAAGGCCATTTCCGGTTCGATCATCCAGAACTCGGCCAGGTGCCGGGGGGTGTTCGAGTTCTCGGCGCGGAACGTCGGCCCGAAGGTGTAGATCTTGCCCAGCGCGCACGCGAACGCTTCGCCCTGTAACTGGCCGCTCACGGTGAGGTACGCGGGCTTCCCGAAGAAGTCCTGCTTGTAATCGACCTTGCCCTCGGCCTTCGGCGGCGCCTCCGGGTCGATGGTGGACACGCGGAACATCGCGCCGGCGCCCTCGCAGTCGCTCGCGGTGATGACCGGCGTGTGAACGTAGTAGAACCCGCGCTCGTGGAAGAACTGGTGGATCGACATCGACACCTGGTGCCGCACCCGGGCGACGGCGCCGAGCGTGTTGGTGCGCGGCCGCAGGTGCGCGATGCCGCGCAAAAACTCGAAGCTGTGGCCCTTCTTTTGGAGCGGATAGGTGCTCACGTCGGCGTCGCCGATCAACTCCACGCGCGCCGCGAGCACCTCGGTCGCCTGCCCCTTGGCGGGGGACGCCTTCACCTCGCCGTCGACGGTGACGCTCGCGCCCGTGTGGAGGTGCTTCACCACCGATTCGTAGTTCGCGAGCTCGCCGGGCGCCACCACCTGCACGTTGCCCTGACACGAGCCGTCGTTGAGTTCGATGAAGCTGAACCCGCCCTTGGAGTCGCGCTTGGTGCGCACCCACCCCTGCAACCGGACGTGCCGCCCCACCGCGTCGGCCCTGCGGGCGTCGGATACGCTGATCCTGTCCATACGGTTCTCCGTTACGATGTGCTGTGGACTCAGTGTAGGCCCGCCGGCGCCCCTCGTTTAGCGGTTGGTCGCGGCGGCAGCGGGCGCGGACCGATCAGGAACCCGCACCCGGCGCCCGCAGAACGGCCGGGGCCGCGGATCGAAACAACCGAAGTGTGAGCCCCATGCAGAAGCTCCCCCCACCGGCGGCCGAAACGCCGCTCCTCGACTTTTTGCTCGCGGCGCTCGCGCCGATGAACCGCACGCGGGTGAAGCAGCTCCTGCGGTCCGGCCGCGTGCAGGTGAACGGCAGCCCGAACACGCGCCACGACCACCTCGTGAGGCCCGGCGACGCGGTGGCGATCGCGCGCGAGGCGCCCGCCCCGCGGGCGGACCCGAAGGGCTGCGTTGTGGTTCACGAGGACGCGCACGTCATCGTGATCGACAAGCCGCCGGGGGTGCTCACGGTGGCGACCGAGTCGGAGAAGGTGGACACGGCGTTCGTGCGGCTGAGCGCGCACCTCCAGGTGCGGAACGCGGGGCGCCCGTTCGTGGTCCACCGGCTCGACCGCGACACTTCGGGGCTGCTCCTCTTCGCGCGCAGCGCCGAGGTCCGCGACCAGCTCCAGGCGAACTGGGAGCACGTGACCAAAACGTACCTCGCGGTGGTCGAGGGCGCGCCGGAAGCGGCCGCGGGCGTGATCGAGAACTACCTCACCGAGGGCCGCGACCTGCGCGTGCGTGCGAGCAAGCACCCCGGCAAGGACGCGAAGCTCGCAAGGTCGCGGTACACGGTGCGCGCGTCCCGCGGCGGGTACTCGCTGGTCGAGGTGGAACTCGGAACCGGGCGCAAGCACCAGATCCGCGTTCACATGGCGGGTTCGGGCTGCCCGGTCGCGGGCGACAAAATGTACGGCGCGGTGACCGACCCCGCCCGGCGGCTGTGCCTCCATGCGTGGCGCCTCGGGTTCGATCACCCCTTTACCGGCGCGCGTGTGGACCTTGAGGCGGCGCTCCCGGCGGCGGTGGCCCGGGTCGTGAGCTGATCCGGTGCGGCGCGCGCGGGGCCGGCGCACGTGGCGCCCGAGCCGGCCCCGGTGTGCCGCGTGCGGGTCCGTTCCGAACCACACGTTCGGTGACCGGGGAGCGTCAGTTCGCGGCGGGCGGGCCGGGGCGCCGCCCGTAGGTCGCGTCCCACCTCTTCGGCGCGCCGGGGAGCGTCACCCCGGGCACCGAGAGGTCGTGTTTCGTCGCGTACCGGACGAACTCGCGCGGGTACTCGGGCCACTTCCCTTCGACCCGCTGGAGGTCGCGCTTCTCCTCGGCGGTCAGCCTGGGGAACAGCTCCTTTGCGGCGAACGTGCGCACCGGCTCCTTGAAGTCGGCGAGCCGCGCCGGGCCGAGCGGCGGCGGGTTCGGCCCCAGCGCCTTGGCGAACGGGACCTCCCGCAGCACCTCCAGCGGGAACTCCGGCCACCGCCCGAACGTGTTCGCCTTGAGCCGCGTCCCGCCCCCCTTCTTGGTGACCGCCCGCTGGTACACGTCCGGCAGGTCGTGCGGTTCGGTGATGTGCAGCTTCGGGTCGGCCGGTTCCGGCAGGTACGGGTGCAGCTTGCACAGCTCGTACACGGTGAGCCCGTACCAGGCCCACGCGCCGTCGCGCTCCGCGAGGTTCAGCGTGCGCCGGTACTCGCCGAGCTGGTCGGGGGTGAGCCGGCACCGCCTGGGGTCGTCGGTCCTGAGCGTCGCGCGGGCGAACTCGATCACCTCCTTGCGCCCGGCCTCGGTGTCGAACGGCCACGGGGACCGGTTCGCGGCGAACGCGTCCGCGTGCAACCGCATGAACGCCCACCGGTCCCGGCGGCCCGCCTCGTCGTCCTTGAGTTGCGCGATCAGCTCGGCCTTTTCCTTCGGGTTGGCGAGCCCCTCGACCTTCTTGCGGAGCGGCGGCGGGAGCGCGTCGAGCCACTGGCGCTCGCGCAGGTCGCGGACCACGCCCAGGCGCAGGTTCGGCGTCGCCGCCCCGAGGACGCCCCGGCGCTCCGGTTCGGGGAGCCGCTGGAGCCACACCGCGTACAGCTCCAGCGCGCGGAACAGCCGGTCCCGCTCGCGGGGCTCCTTCGCGCGGAGGGCGCGGTCGAGCTGGACGATTTCGGCCTGCCGGGACGCGGGCAGCGCGTGGTACGCCGCCACCAGCGCCTCGTCCGGCTTCCCGTTCGGCTTGTCGGCTGGCCCCGGGGGCGGCACCCGGAGGCGCGCATCGTAGCTCACGGCCGGCTCGTCGCCGAACAGCTCGGGCCGCGCGAGTTCCTGCACGAAGTTCAGGTCGTCGGCGACCGCGTACAGCGGCAGCCGCTCGACGACGCCGGGGTCCGGTTCGGGCGCCCCCGGCGGGTCCAGGGCGCGCGCGGGGAAGAGGAGCGGGCGCGCGGCGGCGGTGGCGAGGTAGCCCAGCGCGCCGAACACCACAACCGCCGCGCACAGGCCCGCGATCCGCAGCAGCGGGTAGGGCCGGCGCGCCGGCGGGGGGCCATCGTCGAGGGGGATCGGCACCGAGGTCGAAACGGTCGCGCCCGACCCGGACCGGGCGCCCGGGGGCTTCGCAGATGCGCGCGGCCCCGACCCGGAGGGGGACTTGCTCACGGGGAGCTTGTCGAGCGTCCGCGTGGTGAAGTTCGGGGACGGTTCGGGCCTGGGCAGGTAGTCGAGCAGGTCGAACGACTTCTTCAGTTCCGCCGCGCGGGCGCGGACCGCCGGGTCGCGGGCGAGCCGGGCCTCGACCTGGCGCGCGCCGGCCTCGTCCAGTTCCCCGTCGAGGTACGCGACCAGCTCGGCCTCGAACGGGTCGGGCGCGGGGCCGTCCTCGGGTTCCGTGTCGTCGCCGCTCATGTTGTCCCCGCTCGTGCCCCCGGTTACGGGTCGGTGTCGTCGTCCGCGCCCGGCTCCTCGGGCGGCGCCGCGCCGTCCATATAGATGTAACCCTGAAGGGCCTCGCGGAGCTTGCTCCGGGCGCGGCTCAGGAGCGACTTCACCGCCTTCGCGGTCAGCCCCATCACGTCGGCGATGTCGGCGTAGTTCATGTCCTCGAACTTGTTGAGCACGATCGCCATGCGCTGCCGCTCGTTGAGCCCGTCGAGCGCGGTGCGGATCACGTCCGCCAGTTCCTGCTGCTGGAGGTTGTGGTTCGGCGGGGCGTCCCGGGTGGGCACGAGCGCCTCCGTCGGCCGCGCCCCGAGCGGGCCGGACTCGCTCACCTCCAGGGGCATTACGGGCCGCCGCTTGCGGTCCCGCAGCGCGTTGAGCGCGAGGTTGTTGGCGATGGTGAACAGCCAGGTCGAGAACTTGGCCTTCGGGGTGTACTTCTTGCGCGTGCGGTACACGCGCAGGAACACCTCCTGGGCCAGGTCCTCGGCCTCGTCGGCGCTGCCCACGAGGTGGTGCATGACGGCCACGAGCCGGTGCTGGAACCGCTCCACCAGCTCGCCGAACGCGGTGGCGTCGTCGTCCCGGACCCGGAGCATCAGCCGGATGTCCGGGTCGCGGAGCGCCATCTGCGAGCTGGTGTGACCGATCGCCATGCTGCAAGGGGTCCGGTGCTTGGGAACGAAAAGCCGCCGTCAGGCCCCGGCGACCGGTGCTTTCGTGGCCCCCTCAACCTGGCGCCGCAGTTGGCCGCACGCGGCGTCGATCTCGGCCCCCTTCCGCTTCCGCACCTTCACGCTGATGCCGCTCCGGCGGAGCGTGTCGATCAGGTACTGGAGGTCGGCGTCCTGGGGGCGCCGGTACGGGAGCCCGTCCACGGCGTTCCACGGGATCAGGTTCACGTGCGCCTGGCGCCCGGCGAGCACGCCGGCGAGCTGGCGCGCGTGCGCGGGCTGGTCGTTGAGGCCGCCGAGGACAACGTATTCATAGGTGACCTGGCGGCCGGTTTTCTCATAGAACGCATCCGCCGCGGCCAGGATCGCGTCCATGCCCGTCTTGTCGTTGGTCGGAACGATCTGCGTGCGGAGGTCGTCGTTGGGCGCGTGGAGCGACACCGCGAGGTGGTACTGCTTCCCGCTCTCGGCGAGCTTCCGAATTTTCGCCGGGAGCCCGACGGTCGAAATGGTGACGTGCCGGGCGCCGATGCACAGCCCGTTCTTGTCCCCGGCGACGGCGAGCGCGTCGAGCAGGTTCTCCAGGTTCGCCAGCGGCTCGCCCATCCCCATCACGACCACGTTCGTGAGCCGCGGGGCGCGGTCGAGCCGGGTGGTGTTCGGGTCCGTCAGGTTGCGGAGCAGCACGAGCTGTTCGAGGAGCTCGCCGGTGGTCAGGTTCCGCACGACGCCGTTCAGCCCGCTGGCGCAGAACACGCACCCCATGCCGCAGCCCACCTGCGTGCTGATGCAGGCGGTGGCGCGGCCGTCGTCCTGAATGAGAACGGCCTCGATCATCCGATCGTCGGCGAGGCGGAGCACGAGTTTGTGCGTGTCGTCGGACGCGGTGAAGTGGCGCTCCACCCGCATCGAGAACGGGCGGAACGCCCCCGCGAGGTCCGCGCGGAGCGGCTTCGGCAGGTCGGACATGCCCTCGAACGCGGTGGCCCGAGCGGCGAGGAGCTGCCGCCGGATCTGGTTCACGCGCATCGGCGGCTGCCCGCGCTCGGCGAGCCACGCGCGCAGGGTTTCGGCCGGGACATCGAGGATGCCGGGCATGGGCGCGCCGGGGGGGGCGGCAGCGGAATCAAGGAGCGGCAACGGTGCAGACATAGCGGGTATTGTAGCGCGCGACGGGAGCACAGCCAACCGTCAGTCCTCATCGTCCCCCTGGATCGACAGCACCGGGCCGAAGTGTCGGGTCAACTCCGCCGCCTTCTGTTTGGAAATCGCGTTGTAGCTCAGGAACAGCGTCTTCAGGCGCTCGGCCCACGGGGCCTCGCGGACCGCGTCCGCTCCGGCGTCGGTCAGGTGCGCGCCGGACAGGTGCAGCTCTTCCAGGGCCGTGAAGTTCGGCGAGCGCGCCAGCGCGACCGCCCCTTCGTCGCCGATCGCGTTGAAGCCGAGATCGAGGCACTTCAGCTTCCCGGTCCGGCCACACAAGGCCAGCGCGGTAGCTCCCGCCGCGGTGACGCTGTTCACCGACAGGTCGAGACGTTCGAGTCGGGACATCAGCGGGGTGTCTGTAAGCGCCGAGAGTCCGGCGTCATCCAGTTCATCGTGGGAAAAGCTGGCCCTGGTGAGGGCCGGGAACTCGCCTTCGCCGAGTGCCCGGAGGGCCGCCGCGCCGAACCGGTCGTTGTCGATGTGGAGCCCGTCGAGTTCCGCGAACCGGCCCCGCACCGCCAAGTGGTTCAGCCCCGAATCGCCCAGCCCGACCCCATTGAGCCACAGGAACTTGAGGCGCGCGTGTACCGGCGCACCGACCAGCATGCGCGCCAGACCGGGTCCGGGGCGGTTGCTGTCTGCGGTTTGCCACGACGCGCGGTGCCCGATCGTCAGATCGCGCAGAGCCGCGCCCGCCGTTGCCAGTAAGCTCCCCGTCGCCCAACCCCGGCGGTGCATGATCGTCAGATCGCGCAGAGCTGCGCCGGTGGGCGAATTCAGGACAGTGTCCCAGCCGCCGGGGCTAAACTGTCCATAGAGCGACAACTTTGACAAACACGGAAACCCGCCCGCAGCAACCGCCCTCAGCGCGCGATCACTGAACCCTTCGTGCCACAATGACAGGCTGCGGAGCGTCTCGACGCAAGGCGCTGCGGACACCAACTCGGCAATCGGGGCCGCGTTCCAATTAGATGACGGGTAAACACTGAGATCGGACACCCCGTTGAGCCA
>DASWYH010001425.1:0-4942 GCA_036405095.1 Gemmata sp.
CTTACCGGGGCTCGGCGCGTTCGGACCGCGGCGAGCTACTTCACCCCGCTCTTTTGGCGGGCCGGGAGGAACTCGTCGCCCGCGTTCCAGGTGGGCAGCGTGTCGGCGTCGGCCGCGGCGCGGGCGGTGTCGAGCGCGAACGCGCCCAGCACCGGGAACCCCGAGTAGTCCCAGTCGGGTTGCACCTCGTCCTGGGGCGAGTGGTACGCCTTATCGTTGAACCCCTGGGCCGCCTTCTGCACGAAGTCCGCGCCCTTGCCCCGGACCTTCGACCCCGCGCCGACCGAGAACGCCGGCACCCCCGCGCGGGCCAGCGAGAAGTGGTCCGAGCGGTAGAACACGCCCAGGTGCGCCCGCTGGTCGGGCTCGAGCGCCAGCTTGTTCTTCTGGGCGGCGGCCCTCACCAGCGGGAACGCGGTGGTGCGGTCGGCGCCGGTGACGACCACCGCCTCCGGCACCCCGAGCGGCAGGATCATGTCGAAGTTCAGATTCAGCGCCGTCTTCCCGAGCGGGATAATCGGGTGCTCCGCGTAGTACCTCGACCCGAGCAGCCCTTTCTCCTCGGCGGTGACGGCCAGGAAGATCGCGGAGCGCTTCGGCTTCGGCGCCTGCGCCGCCCACGCGCGAGCCAGTTCCATCAGCAGCGCGGTGCCGGTCGCGTTGTCCGCGGCCCCGTTGTAAATGGTGTCGCCGACCACCGCGCGGCCGACGCCCAGGTGGTCCCAGTGCGCGGTGAACAGCACCGCTTCGGACTTCAGCACCGGGTCCGAGCCCTCGACCACCCCCACCACGTTGTTGCTGCGGATCTTCTCGATCTTGGTCGGGATGCTCCCCTTCAGGTGGACGCCGAGCGCCCGCGCCTTGAAGCCCTTCGTGTCGGCCAGCTTGAGGGCCTCATCGACGGTCAGCCCCGCCGGGGCGAGGAGCTTCTCGCCGGCGGTGCGCGAGAGCCAGCCCGCAAACGCAAGCGCGGGGGCGTTCGGGTCGCGCTTGAGCTGCGCGCCGTCGAGCGGGCGCACCACCGAGTACGGGTAGCCCGCGGTCTCGTTCGTGTGGATGATGAAGCACGCCTTCGCCCCGCGCCGCGCGGCCTCCTCGAACTTGAACGTCCACCGGCCGTAGTACGTCAGCGCCTTCCCGCCGAAGAACTTCGGGTCGTCCGACGGGGGCTCGTTGGTGAAGAGCACCACCACCTTGCCCTTCACGTCGGTGCCCTCGTAGTCGGCCCAGCCGAACTCGGGCGCCGTGATCCCGTGCCCGACGAACACCGCTTCCGCGTCGAACCCTTCGAGTTCCGTTTGCGTCTGGCTCGTGCCCGAGAACTCGTCCTCGCACCGAAAGGTGATCGGGTCTTTACCCTTCACGGTCGCCCGGAGCGTCGCCTTCGGGCTCGTGACGACGCGCACGAGCGGCACCGGTTGGAAGTACGAACCGGCCCCGCCGGCGGGCTTCAGCCCCGCTTTTTTGAACGCGGCGGCGATGTAATCGGTGGCGAGTTCCTCGCCGCGGGTGCCGGGGCCGCGGCCCTCGAGCCGGTCGCTCGCGAGGTACGCGATATCGGCCTTGATGCGGTCGGCGGACAGTGCCGGCGGGTCCGCGGCCGGCGCGGGGGCCGGCCCGGCGAGCAGGGCGGCACACAAGAGGGGCGCAATTCGATACGTCACGGCGCGTTCCTTTCTGAGGAGGTGCGAACGGCGGAGAGGGTTCGTCACATTATGCGGAACGGGAGCCCCGGGGGCGCGAGCCCCGGACCGAATGGCCCGCGGCCCGAGCCCCCTTCCCGCGCTCCGTACAATGACGCCGCGCCCAAACGAGCACTCTTCGCGCACCGGGAGCAGCACCATGAAGACGCAAGGATCGGCCGTGTGGCAGGGCGGGTTGAAGGACGGGCGGGGGGCGATCTCTACCAAGAGCGGGGCGCTGAGTGCGTACCCATACGGGTTCGCGACCCGGTTCGAGGGCAAGCCCGGCACCAACCCGGAAGAGCTGATCGGCGCCGCGCACTCCGGGTGCTTCACGATGGCCCTCTCGCTCATCCTGGGCGAAGCGGGCCTCACCGCGGAGCGCATGGAAACGACCGCCGAGGTGACGCTCGACAAGGTCGCCGACGGCTTCGCGATCACGGCCGTTCACCTCACGCTGAAGGCGAAGATCCCCGGCGCGGATCAGGCGAAGTTCGAGGAACTGGCCGCGAAGGCGAAAGCCGGGTGCCCGGTGTCGAAGCTGCTCAATACGAAGATCACTCTGGACGCCACACTCGAAAGCTGATCGCCCCACCGCCGTTCGCCCGGACAGGACCCGCACTCGATGAGTGACAGCCGAGCCCCGGTTCCGTGCCCGCCGGGGCCGCGGGTCACGTTCCTCACGCACTACACCGAGCTTTATGGGGCGAACCTGTCCCTCCTCAATCTCATTGAGGGGCTCGGCCGGTACGGGGTGCGGGCGCACGTGATCTGCCCCGAAACCGGCGACCTGCTCGGCGCGCTGGCGCAGCGGGGCGTGCCCGCGGCTGTGCTCCCCTTCGAGTGGTGGGTTTCGACCGACCGCACCGCGGCGGGGGTCGCCCGGCGGCTCGTGCGCAACGTGCGCCACCTGCGGCCGATCGCGGCGCAGATCCGGGCCTGGAACTCGGACCTCGTGTACTCGAACTCGTCGGTGTTCGCGATCGGGGCGATGGCCGCGACGGAACTCGACCTGCCGCACATCTGGCACCTGCGCGAGTTCGGTAACCGCGACTACGATCTGTGGCTCGACTTCGGGCACACCCTCGCGCGGCTGGCGTTCCGAACCGCGGACGCAACCGTCTTCGTGTCGCACGCCCTGCGGCGCGCGTTCCTGGGCCGCGCCGAGGTGAAGCGCGCGCACGTCATCTACAACGGGGTCGCGACCGGAACCGAGTTCGAGACCCGGCACCGGGCCGCAGAAGCCCAGGCGGACCGGCGCCAGCCGTTCACGTTCGTGCTGGTCGGCCGGTTCCGCGACAGCAAGGGACAGGAGACGGCGATCCGCGCTTTTGCGCGGCTGGCGGAGCAGCACGCGGGCGTGAAACTGCTCCTGGTCGGCGGGTCCGGCGCGACCGGCGACCAGGAGTACTTCGACCGGTGCCGGGCGCTGGTGGCCCAACTCGGCGTTGCGGAGCGGGTCGAGTTCTGGGGCTACATCCCGGACCCCGAGCGCGCGTTCCTGGCCGCGGATGTCGCGCTGATGTGCTCGCGGAACGAGGCGATGGGCCGGGTGACCGCGGAGGCGATGTCGGCGTGCCGCCCGGTGATCGGGTACGACAGCGGCGGTACCAGCGAGCTGATCGTGCCCGAGCAGACCGGGCTCCTCTACAAGGGCGGCCCGGACGCCCTCGCGGGGTGCATGGCGCGGTACGTTTCGGACCCGGAGTTGGCCCGGCGGCACGGCGCCGCGGGCTGGCACGCGGCCCGCGCCCGGCACACGACGGAAGGCTACGCGGCGCAGATCGACGCCGTCATCAACGAGGTCCTGCGCAACCGGACCTGTGTTCACCCCGAAGGGGTGTGACAGCACCGCTCCGGGCGTGGCGCCCTTTCGGGTGTTGGCCTCACGGCATTGCCCCGGGCAGTGCCGCCCCACCCCTTCGGGGCGAATGCGCCCTCCGGTGCTCGGTTCTCGTGCCCTTGGGACCCTGGTTCAATCGCGCGGGGTCACTCCCCGATAACGTCCTCGAACTTGAACACCGCGACGTGCCGCACGTTCGGGTTCGGGTCGATCAGCATCGCCCCGATGTAGATCGTGCGCTTGCTCCCGGTCGGGGTCGGGGTCGTGACCACCAGCGGCGAGCACATCACGTTATCTTCTTCGCGCCCGCGCCACTCATACCCGGGCAGCCCGCCGCGCTCCCACGCCACCGCACCCGTTTGCGGGTTCAGACAGAACACCCGTCCCTCGCGCGACACCGCGTACACCGCAACCGGCGCCCCGCCCTCCGCGGCCACCGCCGGCGCGCACACGAGGGCGCTGCCGATCCCGGCCCTCCAGCGCAGCTTCCCGGTGCGGCGGTCGAGCGCGTACACGTTGCCGTCGCGGCACCCCGCGTACACCGAGAACGCATCGGCCGCGAGCCCCGTGTGAACCGACTTCGGCAGCGGGTAGCGCCACTCCTCTTTTCCCGTAGCGGCGTCGAGGCACGACACCGCGCCGGCCGCGTCCCGGTCCCGCACCTCGCCCTCTTCGTCGTACTTCCACACGTCCGCGCCCATGTTCCCGGTGCCGGCCCCGTAGAACACCTTGCTGCCGCTCACGAGCGGTTGCCCGAACACGCGCAACTTCAGATCGGTGCGCCACTTCTCCTGGCCCGTGTTGGCGTCGAGCGCCACCGCGACGTAGTTGTACAGCCCGCTCCCGACGAACACGGTGCCGTTGCTCACCACGGGGGCCGCGTCGATGTGGATGCCCTTCTCCTTGCCCCCGCCGAACTGCCAGAGCCGGGCGCCGGTGCCCGCGTCCGCGCAGTAGAGACCGTCGTCGCCGGCCGGGAAGTACACCTTGCCGCCCGCGACCGCCGGGGCGCCCTCGGTGTGGCTCTCGGTTGTGAACGGCTCCTTCCAGGCCGCGCTGCCGTCGGTCGCGCTGATGCAGAACAGCCGGCGCCCCCGGTCCTCGTGCATCCCCTCCCCGCAGTACACCTTGCCGCCCGCGATCGTCGGCGTGCAGAACACGGCCTTCAGGTCGGGCGCGTCGAACGCCCACTCCACTTTTCCGGTTTCGCGGTTCATACACAGGATGCGCCCGTCGGTCGGGTTCACGCTCATCCCGAACACGACGCGGTCCCCGTCGAGGGCGAGGTTGGACATGACGCGCCCGAACACCGGCTCCTTCTTGTCGCCGTCCAGTTCGTAGGCGCGGATCGCAACCGGTTCGCCCACGAGCCGCGGGACGAAGGCGGCTTCCGCGTCACCGGTTTCGGTGCCCGTGG
>DASWYH010001426.1:0-3570 GCA_036405095.1 Gemmata sp.
ACTTTGGGGTGCGGCCCGGCAATGTGAAACGCGACACGTTCCTCACTCCTAACTCAACGGGGCAGAGGGCGATTTGCTGGCACCTGCGGGTAGGGCCGCCAACGGGGTCGGGAGGTTGAAGGTGCGGGGCGAGGGCTTCAACGGAGCGCGGATGGGCTTGACGAAGTTCGCAACCGGCGATCCACACAGGTGCCACCGCCAATCGTCATGCCCCAAAAGTACCGCGGCCGGGTGGCGCATTCTCGGTTTCCGCCTTTCGTCGGCACTTCCGTTTGCTACACTCCTCTTCGCCACCCGGCCGCACACGAGGTAGCAAACGCTGCGACGTTACGTCGCAGAAGGTCATCAGGTCGGCCAATCGCAAAAGCATAACGGCGGAGAACCAGGGTTTACGCCATTACGCCCGTGTAAAGTGAGTACCGCGGCCGGGTGGCAAGTCTTCTTCTCCGTAGGTGAACGCCGTGCCCGAACTGTGGTCCGAGTTTCTGCCGCACCCGTGGGACCTCGTTGCGGGTGGCGCGCTCGCGGCCGGGTTGCTGGTCGCGTTCGTCGGGCTGTCCGCGTTCCTCGGCATCTGGGCCGAGCGCAAGGTGTCCGCGCGAATGCAGGACCGTTTGGGGCCGACCCGCGTCGGGCCGTTCGGGTTGCTCCAGTCGCTCGCCGACGGTGTGAAGCTGATCGCAAAAGAAGACCTCGCCCCGCAAGGGGCGGACACGTTCCTCTTCCGGATCGCGCCGTACATCGCGTTCTGCGCCGCGTTCTGCGGGTTCATCGCACTGCCGTTCGGGTCGAAGCTCGTCGCGCAGGAGCTGAGCGTCGGCGCGTTCTTCGTGCTCGCGGTGCTGTCGAGCGAGGTGTTCGGCGTCGTGCTGGCCGGGTACGCCTCCGCGAGCAAGTGGTCCCTGTTCGGCGGGGTGCGCGAGGCCGCCCAGGTGGTGAGCTACGAGGCGCCCCGCGCGATGTGCGTGGTGGTGCCCGTGTGTGTCGCCGGGACGCTCAACCTGAACACCATCGGCGCCCAGCAGGTGGGCGGGTTCTGGCACTGGAACCTGTTCCACGATCCGTTCACGTTCGTGGCGTTCTTCGTGTTCTTCGTGACCGCGACCGCGAGCTGCAAGCGCGCCCCGTTCGACCTGGCCGAAGCCGAAAGCGAGCTGGTCGCCGGGTTCCACACGGAGTACAGCGGCATCCGGTGGTCGTACTTCTTCCTGGCCGAGTACGGCAGCATGTTCGCGGTGAGCGGGCTGGCGTCGATCCTCTTCCTGGGCGGCTGGCACACGGGGTTGTTGCCGTTCGAGCCGGCGCACGAGTTCGGCTTCTGGCTCGGGAACCTGCTCAACCTTGCGGTGTTCGCGGGCAAGTGCTGGGGGCTTGTCCTCGTCATGATCTGGATGCGGTGGAGCTTCCCCCGGCTGCGCATCGATCAGGTGATGATGACGTGCCTCAAGTACTTCTTGCCGATGAGCTGCGTGCTGCTGGTGGGCGTGTGCCTGTGGCTGCTGCTCGTACCTGCCGGTGCCGCGAGCGTGGTCAGGTACGTTCTCGCGTTCGGGAGCGCGGCGCTCGTGCTGGGGGTGTTCGCGAGCCTGTTCCGATCGGCCGGAACGGCGTCGGCCCCGGCGGGCGAGTTGCCGGGGGCGTGGGCGCGACGATGACAGCGGACCCGCTCCCCCCGGCCCCCTCCTCTGAAAAGGGAAGAGGAGCCGAACTGACCGCACAACCGCTTACCGAACGTGACGTGTCTCCGGCTCAAAGCCCCTCCCTTCTCAGGGGAGGGGCTTGGGAGGGGTTCTTTCGTTCTGCGCGCCCCTACCTCGTTCTCGCCCTACTCTGGTTGCTCTATTTCCATCCGCTCGTTCTGCACCCCACACACACGCTTTACGCGCCGTACTCCGACCACCTCGCCGAGCACCTGCCGGCGAAGATGTTCCTCAACCGCGAGTGGCGCGCGACCGGCGAACTGCCGCTGTGGAACCCCTACCACTTCTGCGGGGCGCCATTCGTCCACGACATCCAGGTCGGGATGTTCTACCCGCCGAACCTCGTCGTTCTGCTCGTGCCGGGAACCGGTGTCGGGGCCGCAACCTCGTGGGTGATCGCGCTGCACGTTCTCGCCGCGGGGCTGTTCGCGCTCCTCTACGCGAAATCGCACGGGCTGAACGAACCCGCGGCCCTCGTTGCGGCGGTCGGGTTCATGTTGTCGTCGAAGTGGATGACGCACCTGCTCCTTGCGGGGCACACCGTGACCGCGGGGCTCGCGTGGCTGCCGCTCCTCTTGTTCCTCGCGGAGCGCGCGATCCGGCGCGGCGACGTGCGGTCCGTGGTGTGGGTCGGGTGCGCGCTCGCGCTGCTCGGGCTCGGCACGCACCCGCAGTGGGCGCTCTACGCGGGGGCGTTCGCGGTGGCGTGGACGTTCCCGCGCGAGCGCCCACTGCGGTGGGCGGGGTGCTGGCTCGGGGGCGCCCTCGTTGCGAGCCTGCTGTGCGCGGTACAGCTCTTCCCGACGTGGGAAGCGGCGCAGTGGTCCGCCCGGAGCGGTGGGATTGATGGGAGCGGGGCGCTCAGCGTCGGCCTGCACACCGCGCTGAACCTGCTCGGGCCAGCG
Organism: Gemmata sp.; assembly: GCA_036405095.1. GTDB lineage: Bacteria > Planctomycetota > Planctomycetia > Gemmatales > Gemmataceae > Gemmata. The sequence continues at coordinate 2,606 of DASWYH010001426.1, forward strand.
CTATCGAACTCCCCGCCGCACGCTTGGGAAATGCAGGGCGTGTTCGGGGTGTACTGGCTCGCTGCGGCGTGTGCCGCGCCTCTCGTGGTGGCGCGGCACGAGGGGCGCGTCCGGTGGCAGTTCGGGGTGCTGTGCGGGCTGTTCGTGTTCGCGCTGGGCGGCGCGGCCCTGCTCGACTGGCTCCCGGGGTTCGATCTGTTCCGCGTCCCGACGCGGATGCTGCTGATCGCGTCGTTCCCGCTGGCGTTTCTCGCCGGCCGCACCACACACGCGCTCACCGAATCGGGGTGGGCACTCGAAGCGCGGTCGGGGCTGTCGCGCGGGTTCCGGCGGGTGGTGCTGTTCCTCGGCGTGCCGACGATCCTGGGCCTGTGGTTCACGGACGGCCGCGTGTGGTGGGCGTTCGTCGCGTACTGGGCCGCGGCGGTGCTGGCGCTCCCGCTGTTCATCCGCGTGCTCCAGAACAACGTCGCGGGCCGCCGCACGCGCACGGCCCTCTGGCTCGCGATCCTGCTCGTCGATCTCGTCGCCCCCGTTGCGGTGCTACCCGCGGTGAAGCCGCAGGCGGAGTTGTACCCTTCTTCCCCGATACTGGAGCGCATCAAAGAGCACCCGCGGCCGGTGCGCGCTCTCGACTGGGACGTGAACGAGCAGGGCGCGCCGTCGTCGTTCCTCGGCATCGGGGCGCCGCAGGCGCTGGTGCATTCCGTCGGCACCCCGCGCGGGTACAACCCGCTCGACGTGCGGCACTACCGCGAGTTCCTGGCGTTCGTGGTGAACGACGACCGCCCGCTGCGCGGGAACAGCCCGTACACGCAACAGGTGGTGCCGAACTTCGAGGTCGGCAACCCGCGGCTGTTCGAGCTGCTCCGGGTGACGCACTTCGTCGCGCCCGCGAACGCGCCGCGCCCGCCGGGCGGGTGGCGCGAGGTGCGGACCGATCCGGCCCCGCCCGCGGTCGCGCC
>DASWYH010001427.1:0-8866 GCA_036405095.1 Gemmata sp.
GACGAGACGAACGACGTGCGCCCGGGTGCCCCGGACCAGGGGGCCGTCGAGCTGTACGGGCCGCGCCCGTCCGGTCGCACCCGGCGGCGCCTGGTCGTCGGGCTGCTGGTGCTCCTCGGTTTGGGCGGGGCCGCCGCCGGCGCCGGCGTGCTGAGCGGGTTCCTCCCCAAGCCGGTCGTCGCCGGCGACCCGAACGCGAGCGGGCGCGGCGACCCCGCCGAGGCCGGCGCGCAACAGGTCAAGGTGGTGCGCCCGCTGCGCGACCCGAACTTCCGCATCACCACGACCCAGTTCGCGGTGGTCGAGCCGTTCTACCAGGCGGGGCTGCGGGCCCGCGTCACCGGGGTCGTGCGGGGCGTCTCGAAGGACATCGGCGAACCGGTCCGGGTCGGGGAGCTGCTCGTGGACATCGACGCGCCGGAGCTGAAACTGGCCGTCGAGCAGAAGGACGCGGTCGTCCTCCAGCGCGAGCGGGAACTCGCGGTCGCCCAGGCCGATCTCGCGGTCGCCCGGAGCATGGCCGCCGCCGCCACGGTCGCGGTGCGGTCGAAGCTGGTGGACGTGGAGCGCATGAAGGACACCCGCGCGGCCCGCAAGATCGATCTGGAGGCGATCACCGTCTTGTTCAAGCAGGACGCGGTGCAGAAGAACAAGGTTGATGCCGCGGAACTCGACTTCCGGTCGGCCGAGCGCGGCGTCGAGGTCGCGGAAACCGATGTGGAGAAGGCGAAGGTCGATGAGGCCGGTAAAGTCGCAAGTTTGGAAAAGGCGCAAGCCGATGTAGAACTCAAGCGGGCGCTGATCGAGGTGGCCCGCCGGGACCGCGACGCCGCGGTCACCCAGTACGGGTACGCCCGGCTGTACGCGCCGTTCGACGGTACGGTCGTGGCCCGCTCCACGGACCCGGGCCGGTTCGTCACCCCCACGGGCGCCGACCCGCTCGTGACGGTCGCGCGCACCGACCTCGTGACGGTGGTCGCCAAGATTCCGGACAGCGCCGCGCCGTTCGTGTCGTGGAGCACGGAGGCCCTGGTCGAGTTCTCGCAGCTCCCCGGCGTCACCGTTCGCGGGTTCATCACCCGGTACAGCCGGGCGATCGACCCGGCCGACCAGACGATGCGCGTCGAGGTGGACGTGTACAACGGCCCGGAAGCGGACTACCGGGCGATGCTCGGGCGCGCGGCCGCCGAGAGCAGCATCGCCGCCCTCATCCCGTTCGACCGGGGGCTCGGGATCGCCGCGGCCGGGGCGGGGCTGATCCGCGGGAAGGCGGACCACAAGGGGTGGCACGAGGGGTACGCGCTCATACCGAACTGGGGGCCGGACGGCGGCTACCAGCGCATCGTCGCGGGGACCACCGGGAACATGCGGCTGGACCTGGAGAAGTTCGGCGAGAGCTTCCTGCTCCCGTCGGGCGCGGTCTACAGCCGGGCCGGGCAGTCGTACATCCTCGTCGTCGAGAACGGGGTAACGAAGGCGGTTGCGGTCAGCGTGCAGATGAACGACGGGACACTCACGAAGGTGGCCGCGGTGCTCCCGGTCGCCGGTGGCCGGCGGGTGACGCGGGAGCTGACCGGCAAAGAGGTGATCGTGGCCGCCCGCCAGTTGGAAATCGGGGAAGGGCGGAAGGTCACGCCCGTGTTCGACAAGCCGTAAGGCGCCCTCGCGTGCCGTCCGGCGAGTTGTGCCACAAGGCCCAACTCACCGGAGCGTGAATGGGTTCTCAGCGCAAGGAGGCGCGATGCACGTTCGACTTCGCTGGGCTCTCGGGACCGGGGCGCTGGCCGCCCTCGTGTTCGGGGCCGGGGTGCCGTTAGCCGCGCAACCTCCGGCCCGCCCGGGGGCACCCGCTTACTTTCGCGCGCAGGCCGAGGCGCCGGCACCACCGCCCGCGCTCGCTCCCGGTACGCGCCCCACGTACCCCATCGACTTGCCCACCGCGCTGCGCCTGGCCGACGCGAACAACCCGACGGCCAACATCGCCCGGGCGCGGGTGCGGGAGGCGACGGCGCAACTCGCCCGGGCCCGGGTCGCGTGGGTGCCCACGCTCACGATGGGGCCGGCCTTCTTCTACCACGGGGGCATCGACCAGAACCGCAAGGGGGAAACGTTTACCGTTTCGCGCGGCAACTACACCCTGGGTATCGGGCCGACGCTGCGGGTCGATCTGTCCGACGCGCTGTACCTGCCTCTCGTCGCGCGCCAGGGGGTGCGGGCCGCGAGTTCGCAGGCGCAAGCGGTCGGGAACGAGATGCAACTTCAAGTTGCGATCGCGTACCTGGACCTCGTGGAGCTGCACGCGGCGATGACCATCAACGCCGACATCCAGGACCGCACCGAGCAGATCCTGAAGTCGGCGCAGGCCGGGGCGAAGGGCGGCATCAACAAGACCGGTGCGGACGTGAACCGGGCCGCGACCGAGGTCAACCTGCGGCGCGAAGAGGGGCTCGTTCTTCGCGGGCGCACGTCGGCCGCGTCGGCCCGGCTCGCGCGGCTGCTGCTGCTCGACCCGACGGTCGAACTGGTGCCCTACGAAGCGGCCATCGTCCCGCTGTTCATCGTGCCCCGTGACAACACCGTCGAGCAACTGGTGCAGACCGCCCTGCGCGCCCGGCCGGAGGTGGCGGCGGCGCACGCGGGGGTCACCGCCGCGAACGCGCTCGTCCGGAAGTCGAAAATGGAACCGCTGATGCCGCGGGTGCAGGCGGACTTCATCGGGGGCGGGTTGAGCGGCGGGCGGGGCAGCGACTTCGGCCCGCTCCAGAGCCAGTACAACGCGGGCGTCGCGCTCGTGTGGAACCTGGAAGCCTTCGGGCTGGGGAACGCGGCGCAGATCCGCGGGCGCGAGGCGGGGTACGAGGCGGCGGTGTACCGGCTCCGGGAAACCGAGGCGCTCGTGTCGTCGCAGGTGGTCGAGGCGGCCGAGACCCTGGGCGCCCGGTACAAGGCGCTCGAACCCGCCCAGGAGGCGGTGCGCCAGGCGCTGGACATGTACCGGAAGTTCCGCGACGTGTCGTTCGCGATGCCGACCGGGCCGAAGGGGCAGCCCCAGCTCGACGCCCTGGAGACGCTCACCGCGGTGCAGGCGCTCAACCAGGCGCGGGGGCAGTACCTCCAACAGGTCATCGAGTTCAACCGCGCCCAGTTCCGCCTGTTCGCCGCGATCGGCCAGCCGGCGCTCGACGGGATCGGGTGCGCGGAAACCCGCCCGGTCGCCGTCCCCGTTGTTCCGCCGAAGCCCGCGCCGTAAACCCCGGCGGAGCCGGCCTTCAGGGGCCGCCGTGCCCCGGCGCCCGTTTGCGGAGCGAGCGGCCCACGCCCCAAGTAGTTTCAAGTGGCCAGCATTCAGTTGTCGGTGAACCGGCGCAGGAGAAGGGCATCCCGGGTTCTGAAGGCTACGCGAAACGCCCTGAGCTTCTTACTGACCACGGACCACTGACCACTTGAAACTACCGGAACTGGTATCATTCCAGGTCCATGCGCCACCACGCGAGCGCGGTGAACGCGCTACCAAAGGCGCACAGCGCGCCGCACGCGGTGAGGACCAGCGACACGTTCGGGGTCGGGCTCGCGAGGAGCTGGTTGTACGCCTCCAGCGCCCAGGCGTGCGGGGTCACGAGGCTCACGGTTTTCATCTGCTCGGGCATGAGGTCGCGGGGCATCAGCGACCCGCTCACGCCGCCCAAAACCAGCACCAGAAGCGTGCCGTACACCGCGACCTGGGTTTCGGTGCGCGCGACACTGGCGACGAGAACCGCCAGACCCACCGCAGCAAAGGACGTGCTCGCGACGAGCGGGAGCAGCAGCTCCGGGCGCGTGCCCCATGTCATGCCGAAAAGCACCCGGCCCGCGAGCAGCAAGAACGCGCCCTGGAGCAGTGAGACGACGAGGCACGGGAGCAACTTCCCCAGGAGGATCTGCCCGCGGGTGAGCGGCGCGGCGCGCAACCGCACCAGGGTGCCGTGCTTCCGCTCCGCGACGAACAGCCAGCCGACACTTAGCACCAGGAAGAACGCGAACATCACGGTGTACGACGGGACCAGGATCTGGTACCGCAAGGCGCCGCGGTTGAGCACCCCGCTCCCGGCGGTGTCGCGGTACGCGACGCGGTTGGCCGTGGTTCCCGCGCGGTTCTCGCTCTTCACGAGGTCGCTCCAGCGCGACGCCTCGAAGTTGTAATCCGAGAACAGGTCCCCGACGCCCCGCTTCACGGTCGGCCCGACCTGCTTCTGAACCGACGGGGTGAGCACCTCCCCGAAGGACACCTCTTTCCCCATCGCGCGCAGCAGGTCGGGGCTCTGGAACGCCTTGTGAACGGCCCGCTGGAACTCGGCCTTCCGGCCGGCGATCGTCAGCGCGTCCTGGCTGGCCTTGAGGAAGGTGCTGCCCTTCGCGCTGCGGAACTCGTTGAGCAGGAGCGCCTGGAACTCCGGGTTCTCGGTGAGAGCTTTTAGCAGCTTTTGCACCACGGGGTCCAGTTCGGCGAGTACGTCCGGCGGAACGGGTTTCACGCCCTTCAGCCGGTCCGCGACCAGTTCCATGAACCGGGCGTCCCCGACCCGCTGGAACGCTTTCCCGATCATCCACGGGATCACGACCCGCAACAGCGTCACCTGTGTGACCTGCTCGATGACGGATGCCGATACGGGTTGGGTCGGATCGCGGAGCAGGACCGCGCCGAGCCGGTCGAGGCGCACGCCGTCGCGCCCGAACGGGTTCACCGAGTCCGCTTGGCTCAGGAACGAGCACCGTTGCATCCGGTCGCTGAAGTCCTCCTCGAACACGATGACCGCGGCCCGGCGGTTCTTCGCGACCAGCTTCTCGGCCTCCGCGCGGTCGGTGATGATCTCCAGGCGGATGTCTTGTGTCGCGCTCAGGTCGTCGATGACCACCTCGGACCAGCGCTTTTCGGGGAAGGGCACCGGCCCGGGGAGCCCGCGATCGAGGTTCACGATCGAGATGCGGAGCCGCTCGTCGGGCTTCTCGCCGAACCCCTCGCCCAGCGCCAGACCCAGCACGAGGATCAGGAGCAGCGGCGTGAGCAGCAGGATGACCGCGCTCCGCGGGTCGCGCAGGAGCAGGCGGAGGTCTTTTGCGGCGAGCGTGAGAACGGCCATGAGTTAGTCCCGCAGCCCGCGGCCGGTGAGGTGAAGGAAGACGCGCTCCAGGGTCGGTTCGGTCGTGGTCGCGCTCAGGAGCGCCAGCCCGCGGGCCGCGCACTCGGTTGCGACCCGAGCGAGCACCGGGCCGATGTCGTCGGTCACGAGCTCGAAGGCGGAAGCACCTACCCCCCCCAGCCCCCCCTCCCTGAAGGGAAGGGGGGAGCCGAATCCGGTCGCGTTCTGCGCATCGGACATGCGAGGGGGTATCGAAGGGTCTAACTCCCCCCTTCCCTTCAGGGAGGGGGGGCTGGGGGGGGTAGGTGCTTCCCCCACGCGCTTGACGCCGGGAAGCGCGGCCAGCACCTGCGCGAACCCCGGCCCGCCGCCCGACACCACAACGCGGATCGTTGCGTCCAGGCGCTTGAGCAGGTTCGGGAGCGTGTCACTGGCCCGCAGCGCGCCGCTATCGAGGATCGCGATGCGGTTGCACAGCGTCTGCACTTCTTCCATGTAGTGGCTCGTGTAAATCACGGTCAGCCCGGCCGCGTTCAGTGCCTTTACTTGTTCGAAGATGTGGTTCCGGCTCTGCGGGTCCACGCCGGTCGTGGGTTCGTCGAGGAACAGGAGCTTCGGGGCGTGGACCACCGCGACCGCGAGGTTCAGCCGGCGCTTCATGCCGCCCGAGAACGTGCCGGCGCGGTCGTTCCCGCGCTCGGTGAGGCCCACCGCGCCGAGTACCGCGCCGACACGCGATTCCAGCGCCCTCCCGCGCAGGCCGTAGAGCTTCCCGAAGAAGCGGAGATTCTCGCGCGCGGTGAGGTCGGGGTAGATCGAAAGGTCCTGGGTGCCGATCCCGACGAGGTGCCGGAGGGCGCGGCTGTCGCGCGTGAACGGTTTGCCGAAGAGTGCCACCGACCCGCTGTCGGCGCGGGTCAGGCCCGCGGCGACGGAGAGCAGGGTGGTTTTGCCGGCGCCGTTCGGCCCGAGGAGCCCGAGCACCTCGCCGGCTCCGACGGTCAGAGAGACGCCGTCCAGTGCGGTGAGGGCACCGTACCGCTTGCGCAGGTTCGCGAGTTCGAGGACCGGTTCGCCCATGCCGGTATGGTAGTCGGTTCGCGCGCGATAGTCCCTTGCGGTTGCGCACCGGACCGGTCCGCGGTTCATTGACGCGGGCGCGGCCGAGTGACCGCGCCCGACCCCGAGCCCCGTGAGCCATGAACGACGACCGCATTTGCACCGCGAACACGCGCCGCCCGAACCCGGCCGGGCGCTACGTCCTGTACTGGTCACAGATGTTCCGCCGGCTGCACTCGAACCACGCCCTCGATCACGCGCTCCGGCTCGCCGCGCGCTACCAGAAGCCGCTCGTGGTCTACGAGGGGCTGAAACTCAACTACCCGTGGGCGAGCGCCCGGCACCACACGTTCATCCTCCAGGGGATGCGGGACAGCGCCGCCGCGGCGCGGAAACTCGGGCTGGCCTACTGGCCGTTCGTGGAAACGCCCGCCGACCCCGGGCGCGGTTTGGTTGCGCGTCTGGCCGCGGACGCGGTGTGCGTGGTGACCGACGACTACCCGGCGTACATCGTGCCCGCTCACAACCGGGCGCTCGCAGCGAAAATCGACGTCCCGCTCTACCTCGTGGACGGAAACTCGGTGGTGCCCCTGTCGCGGTTGGGGGCACCGGTCGCCGCTGCGGCCCACCTGAGACCGCGCATTCACAAACTTTTCGCACAGGCGTGGGAGCACCGCGCCAACCGCGTGCCCGATGTGCCCTCGGTTGCGGCGCGCGAACTCGCAGCGCCCTTCCGGGTGTGGGATTCAACGCAAGACATCGGCAAATTCGTGGCGTCGCTCCCGATCGATCAACGGGTGCCCGCGGTGCCGGGCGCGGAGGGCGGGGCCGTTGCCGGGAGCGCCGCACTCGATGCCTTTGTTGCGGAGAAATTGGGCCGGTACGCGACGGAGCGCAACGAACCCAACGACCCGACCGTCAGCGCCGCGAGCGCGCTGAGCGCGTACCTGCACTACGGCCACATCTCGATTGAACAGGTCGCCGGGGCCGTTCTGGGCGAATCGTGGACCCCGAAGGAGATCAACCCGAAGACCCGCAACAAGGACGATTTCTTTTGCCGCGACCCGAACGTGAACAGCTTCCTTGATGAAGCGATCACCTGGCGCGACGTGGGCTACCACTGGCACTTTTGCCGCAACGCGGAGCTCGGGACCCGGACCACGGAACTGATGAACGTCAGTTGGGAAGCACGGGGCGCCGGCGGCACACCGCAGTTCAATTTCGAGTCGATGGACTTCGCGCCCGGGGGCGAACGCACCCTCGATGTGGTGCTGCCCGACTGGGCGCGGGCCGCGTTGAAAAAGCACGCCGGGGACCCGCGCACGCACATTTACTCGCTCTCCGAGTTCGAGGCCGCGGCGACGCACGACCCGCTCTGGAACGCCGCGCAGACCGAACTGGTCGCCACCGGGCGCGTCCACAACTACCTGCGGATGCTGTGGGGCAAGAAGGTGCTCGTATGGAGCTCGTCGCCGGCCGAGGCGTACCGCACCCTCGAACACCTGAACAATAAGTACGCGCTCGACGGGCGCGACCCGAACTCGTACACGGGCATTCACTGGTGCTTCGGGCTGTTCGATCGCCCCTGGCCCCCCGAGCGCCCGGTGTTCGGGTCTGTCCGGTACATGTCGTCCGAGAACACCGCGCGGAAGTTCGATCTGGACGGCTATTGTGATTTCGTGGCGGGGCTCGGGGCGGGCACGGCCCGGAACTGAATCTCGGGTTCGGTCTCGCTACAATGTCCCTTGACGCGATGGCGCTCGTGAGCCCGAGAAATTGCCGGTGCGGCCACAATTTGTAACGGCTCCGGGGCCGATAATGCCGAGTAGACTTGCCTCTGCTCCGCTTGACGTGCTAAGAATACGAGCACTCTGGTGCATACCCAACGAGGCCCTGCCTGGAACTAATACGAGCTTCAAGATAAAGCCCAGCGTCTCCGAATGGGAAGTCACAAGGTGATCCCGGCGAAACCCTTGTGACTGACAATTCGGCCTGACGGCTTGCGACTTGAGGACCGAAATCACCACCTCTTCGAGGGGCGCTGCAACGGGACGCATTGGGCGTACTTGCCAGGCTCGCGGAGGCGGAATCACTACCGAGCAACGGCGCCCGTTCATTTGTCAGGAGACTTTGAACGTGTCCACCGTTGCGCACAAGCCCGCCACCTTCACCGACTACCACGTCGCCGATCTGTCGCTCGCCCCCTGGGGCCGCCGCGAGATCGCCATTGCCGAAACCGAGATGCCCGGCCTCATGGCCATCCGCGAGGAGTACGCCGCGCGCCAGCCCCTGCAAGGGGCGCGCATCACCGGCTCGCTCCACATGACCATTCAGACCGCGGTCCTGATCGAGACGCTGAAAGCGCTCGGCGCCGAGGTCCGCTGGGCCTCGTGCAACATCTTCTCGACCCAGGACCACGCCGCCGCCGCCATCGCCGCCGCCGGCATCCCCGTGTTCGCCTACAAGGGCGAGACCCTCGCCGAGTACTGGGAGTACACTCACAAGATCTTCGAGTGGGCCGACGGCGGGTTCACGAACATGATCCTCGACGACGGCGGGGACGCGACCCTGCTCCTGCACCTCGGGACGCGGGCCGAGGCGGACATTCACGTGCTCGACAAGCCCAACAGCGAAGAAGAGCGCGTCCTCTACGCTTCCATCAAGAAGCGGCTCGCCTCGCAACCCGGCTG
>DASWYH010001428.1:0-3255 GCA_036405095.1 Gemmata sp.
GTTCACCACGTTCCACATGCCGAACCCGCTGAAGCCGGCGTTTACGCGGATGGTGTCCACGAACGCCTGCGACGCCCCGGGCACCACGGCCCACGACACACACGCCAGAAAGGCGCCGGTCGCTCCGGTCCCGAGGAAGCACTTCCAGTACCGGCGCGGATCAAGCGCCCACCACACGAACAGCCCCAGGAGCAGTTGCGGCTTGAACCACAGCAGCCCGGCGACCGTCCCGGCGGCCCAGGGGCGCTCGTCGGAGAGCAGCCGGTACACACCCGCGAAGATCGCGAGGCTGATGAACGTGTTCTGCCCGAAACTGGTCACCGCGAACACGGGGAAGAACGCGAGCGCCCACACGAACACCCGCCCGGGGCGTTCGGGGGCCAGGAGCCGGATCGCGAGGCCGAGAAGCGCGCACCCGATCGCGGTCCAGGCGACGAAGCTCCAGTAGTACGAGAGCCCCGCGGTGGGCACGTACAGGAGGGCGTAGAACGGGGGGTTGCGGTACGCCTCGAACGCGCGGTTTTCCCCGCCCCACGCCCAGCCGACGATTCCCTGTTGGTAGCCCTCGGCGTTCAGCGCGAGGTAGCTGTAAATGTCGTGCCCGCGGCCCTCGCGGATCAGCTTCGCGGCGTGGTAGAACGCGAGGTGGTCGGCCCCGACGAGTTGCTCCTCGGAGTCCTTGTACCACCCGCCGATGGCGAGGCTGGCGACCCACACGAGCCACGACACCGCGCCCACAACCAGCCCGACCCACAGCTTCGGGCGGAGCCACGCGGCGACCCCGGAGTACGTCATCGGCGCTCCAGAACGGCCCGCACGAGCGGCTCGGGTACGTCGTCGAACAGCTTCACCGCGCCCAGGCGCGTCGGGAGGATGAACCGCATCTGACCGCCCACGGCCTTCTTGTCGCGGCGCATCACGCTGATGAGGTCGTCGGTTGCGAACGGGGCGAGCGGGGCGGTCGGGAGCCACAGCGTTTCAAGGAGCTTCGTCTGGCGCGCGACGAACTCGTCGGTGACGAGCCCCATTTTTTGCGCGAGCCGGGCGGCGTCCGTCATGCCGATACTGACCGCTTCTCCGTGAAGGAGGGTGCCGTACCCGCCGCACGTTTCATAGGCGTGCGCGAACGTGTGGCCGTAGTTGAGGACCGCGCGCAGCCCCGTGCGCTCGTGCTCGTCTCGCTCCACCACATCGGCCTTGAGCCGGCAGCACCGCGCCACGACCGTTCCGAGGAACGCGGCCTTTCGGTCGCGGACCTCGTTCGCGCGGGTTTCGAGCGTGTGGAAGAACTCGGCGTCGAGGATCACGCCGTACTTCACCACTTCGGCGAGGCCGCTGAGGAACTCGCGCTCGGGCAGCGTGCCCAGGTTAGCAAGATGAATCCACACCCCGGCGGGCTGGTGGAACGACCCGATCAGGTTCTTGCCTTTGGGGTGGTTGATGCCGGTTTTCCCGCCGACGGACGAATCGACCATCGCGAGCAGGGTGGTGGGCACCATGACGAGGGGCAGCCCGCGGTTGTAGGTGGCGGCAGCGAACCCGGCGAGGTCGCCGATCACGCCGCCGCCGACCGCGACCACCGCGGTACTGCGGTCCGCGGCCAACTCGTAGAGCGCGTCGTAGAGACGCGCGAGTTGGTCCGGGCACTTGGACGCTTCGCCCGCGGGCACGGTTGCGAACCCGGTGCGGAGCCCTTCGGTTGTGAGGGCCGTTTCGACGGCGCGCCCATGCTTCTCGGTGTTGGTATCGCACACCACGAGGGCGGTCTTGGTGTTGGGCAGCGCGGCGCGCACGAACGCGCCCAGGGGCGGGGCGGGGCCGCCGGTGATGACGATGTCGTAGGACCGCGGCCCGAGGTCGACGCGAACGGTTTCCATCTCCGCATTTCAGCGAGAAGGCGGAGGTTCGCCAAGTGCCGGGCGGGTACGATGTGGCTCGTGTTCCGTGTGTGCGGGCTCCGCAACCGGCCCTCGGCGGTTCTGGTCGCGGTGCTGCTCGTCGGTTACGCGACCCTGACCGGGGCGCGCCCGTCGGCCGTGCGGGCCGCGGTCAGGGTGTAGACATTTTTGGTTGTGGTTCGTCAGCCGGTTTAGAGGCAACTGGCATCCAGAGAAGGCCGTGCGTCCACTGCGAAGGATGAGTGCACTTGTTCCCTACAAACGAGGCGAACGCATTGCCTGGCGAACTTTCACTTTGAGCGGGTTCTGCCGCCGATCCAGGCAATGGGGGTGTCTTCGAAGAGAGGCGCTGGCGCATGGCGGAATAGGTGAGAACGTAGGGCAAGGTGATGGTGTCGCCGATCACAGACAACGGCAAGTCAACGAGGGCGAAGAGAGCGATCAGGTTTTCGTGCGGCGGATGACGGTTGTTGGTTTCGCCCCGCCACACCAGTGAAAAGTCATATTCAACGCCGCCATACGGTGTCTTCCCTCCTTCTTCCGTGGTTTTGTAAACGGTGTTTCCAACAGTTCCACACCCGCCAAGCGAGAAGGCGACGAACGCAGCGCCCACCCACGGAATGCGGCAGCTCATCCCTTCGCCCTCATTTGGAAGGGCGTGAGATTAGCAGTCGAGCCTTTGGCGTCAAGAGAGGTTCGCCGACGGCTTGAACAGGTGAGCACTATCTGTTACCCACGCTCACTGCCGTCATGGTGTGCGGTGGGATCGTGTTGCGCCGTCGGGTGATCCTGGCGAACGTGTTCGTGTTCGCGCTCGCGTGGCTGATCGTGATCGGGCTGAACCCCACCGACCCGTTCACCACGGGGTGCCAGTTGTCGTTCCTCAGCGTGTCCGTGATGGCCCCTCCCGGCGCAGTCCCGCCGGAAGCGGAAAGCGCTGGGATTTAGAGGGGGGCGCGGTGTCAGCTATCTTCCCGTGTACTGGTGCTGACGTGATCGGATGCGATACGGGCTGATGTTTGTTGCCCCGCCCCACCGGCTCCGGCCGGTCGCTTGTCCCGAGTTGCCCTTGCGACCCCTGCCGCCCCGGCAATTCCAGCGCCGGCCGTCTTCGTGGGTACGGGACCTCCGCTCGCGAGCGGCACGGCACGGGCCGGTCCTCCCCGAACCACCCTCTGGGGGGCTGGTATTCGTCGTCGATTTGGATCTGGCGGGTTCGGCCCGCGACATCTTGGGCGTAGTCCCCGGGATTACAGCGGTCGTGCCGAACGGGACGGGTGAGAAGTAAACGTCCTTACCCCGAACGTCCCGTAACGGACGGGACCCGGCGACCTGGAAGTTGAAGGGTGGGAAAACA
>DASWYH010001429.1:0-5302 GCA_036405095.1 Gemmata sp.
ACGACTTGGGGGCCATCACCGACATGTGTACCAGCGTGGTGTGGATGCAGCACGGGCGGATCGTGGCGCAGGGGCCGCCGCAGGAGATCGTGGACCGGTACGTCGCGGCGGCTTCGAACCCGGTTCACGCCACCCCCGCGCCGGAACCCGTTCCCGAGCCCGCCCCGGCCCCGGCCCCAGAACTCCAACCGGTCTAAGTCCAGGAGCCTCGCGTGCGCGTGCTCTTTAACGGGGTCACCACCCTCAAGCCGAAGACCGGCATCGCGCACGCGGCGGCGAACCTGCACGCCGCGCTCGTCGCCGCGTTCCCCGACGACTCTTTTTGGCTGTACCCCGGCGCGCGGGTCACGCGCACCGCCCAGCGCTTCTTCAAGGCCGATTCCGCGCCTGCTCCCCGCGCGGGCGCCCGCCCGAACCGGTTCAAGCAGCTCGCGAAACGGGCCGCCGGGGCGGTCGCGAAAGCGGGCTACGCCGCGCACTTCCAGTGGGCGGCCCGCACCGGCCGGTTCGACCTGTACCACGAGCCGAACTTCGTCCCGTTCCGCACCGGCCTGCCGCTCGTCGTCACCGTGTTCGACCTCTCGGTGCTGCTGTTCCCGGAGTGGCACCCGGCCGAGCGGGTGAAGGCGCACGAGGCGGCGTTCGCCCGGGGAATCGCGCTCGCGGACCACGTGTTAGTGGGCACCGAGGCCGTTCGCGCGGAGGCCCAGAAGCACCTGGGGCTTGCGCCCGACCGCGTCACCGCGATGCTGTGCGGGGTCGGGCCGCAGTTCCGCCCGCAGCCGCCGGAGGTGGTCGCAGCCCTCCGCGCGAAGTACGAGCTGCCCCCGCGGTACACGCTCTACGTCGGGACGATCGAGCCGCGCAAAAACATCGCCACGCTCTTGAAGGCGTTCTGTGACCTCCCGCCCCGGGCGCGCGAGGCGTGCCCGCTGGTGCTGGCCGGCGGGTGGGGGTGGAAAGCGGAGGCCGAGCGCGAGCTGTTCCGCTCCGAAGCGCAGCCTCGCGGGGCGATCCACCTGGGCTACGTCCCCGACGCGGACCTGCCCGCGCTCTACGCGGGTGCAGAGGCGCTGCTGTACCCGACCTTCTACGAGGGGTTCGGGATGCCGCCGGTCGAGGCGATGGCGTGCGGCACCGCGGCCGTCACTTCAACCGCCGACGCGGTGCGCGAGGTGGTCGGCTCCAGCGCGCTGACCATCGCCCCCCACAACCTGGAGGGCTGGCGGGACGCGCTGGCCCGCATCGCTGCGGACCGTGAGGTCCTGAGCTACTACCGGCGCCGCGGGGTCGCTCACGCGGCCACGTTCACGTGGGAAGCGTGCGCCCGGATCACGCACGGCGTGTACCGAAAGGTGTTGGGGCAGCCCCAGCCCCAGCCCCAGGTGCGCAGGGCCGCGTGAGCTTGCGGCCGCCTATCCGCCGCGCAGCACGAACACCACCGACACCGCGTTGAACAGCGCGTGAACCGCGATCGGGACCAACAGTCCGTTGGTGCGCACCGAAAGGTATCCCAGCCCCAGCCCCAGCACGAACAGCGCGATCGGGTTGGGCCACACCGGGTGCATCAGCGCGAAGAACGCGGCGGTCGCGTACACGGCCCGCGCCCGGCGCGCCCCGGTGCGCTTCACCCGCCACAGCACCGCCAGCCCCAACGCGAGCGCGCCCGCGAACGCCACCGGCTGCCACTTCCAGCCCGCGGCGGAGTACGCGTTCACCGCGGAGTACGCCGTCGCCGCGGCCATCACGAACCACGGGCGCGCGTTCGTCACCGGTGCCACCCCCAGCCCCGGGAGCTTGATCCGCCCGACGCACCACCACAGCACGATGCCGCGGATCACGATCTCCTCCCGCACCGGCGCCCCGCCACACGCCTCCAGCACGAGCAGCGCCTGGTCGAGCAGCGGGCGCCCGCCGAGTTTCGCCAGCGAGTGCGTATCGGGGGGCACCCCGAGTTGCAGCGCCACAATGTTGACAACCGTGTTGAGCACGAGGACGGTGGGGGCCAGGACGCACCACGCGAGCACCGCCAGGGCAATTTTGCCCGCGAGGCTCCCGCGCCACGTCGGGCGCCACGTCGGGTGCAGCGCGGCCCGTACGAGCGCCAGCCCACCGAGCACGAGCGGCAGCGAGAGCAGATAAGCCCACAGCACCCGGATCGTGGACGCTTCGGCCTTTTGCTCGGCGCTCACCCCTTCGGCGTTCGCGCGCGGGACCTCGTCCCCGTATATGATCTGGTAGAACCCGTTGGCCTCCAGCAATTGAAGCAGCACGATCGGCACGATCATCGTCACCGCCGCGAACACAACGGTCACCTCGAACCCGCCCCAGGGCACGGGGAACGGCTTCCACCGGGGCAGCACGGGCTCGTCCCGGCGGCGGAGCGCGAACGCGAGGGGGCCCGCCGGCACCGCAGCCGCCGCGACGAGCGCACCGGACACCACGAGGCGCACGGCTTCGGACAGATCAATTGGCACGTCGGATCTCGAAGAATTCGCGGGAGCGCCCGGAGCGCTGCGGTTAAAATACCCGGTGTCATGCCACCCGCACAGTGAACCCGTCGGGCCAGACCGATCGCCGGTCCAGGGGCACGAGCCCCGGGGCCGATGAGTTTCCGTTTCAACCTCTGTGTTGCCCCGCCGGGACGAACTGAGGTGCGATTGTGGCCCCCCCATCGTACAGGTACGATGGGCGCCAAGACCGGTCACCCTTTCCCGCCCCGAGTGCCGCTGATGCCGACTCCCCCCCGCGCGCTCGTTTTCCTATTGGTTGTTGGGATCGGGTCCGGCGCCGCGGCCCGGGGCGACGACAAGAAAACCTACGCCGGGGCCTCATGCGCCGCCGAGGCAGATGCACACTTCCGTGACGACGTGTGGGCAAAGGTCGGCGCGCGCAAGTGCCTGACGTGTCACAAACCCGGCGGCGACGCCGCGGGCAGCGCGCTGGTCCTCAAAGACCCCAAGCGGGCCGAAGGCGCCGCACAAGACGAAGCGATGCGGCACAACCGCGCGGCGTTCGCGCGGCTCGCCGCCACCAAGGAAAAGGGCGAGAACGGCCAGTCGCGGCTGCTCCTCAAATCGCTCGGGAAGCTCAAACACGGTGGCGACGCGGTGCTGACCGCCGATTCGGCGGAATATCGCGTGCTGAGCGACTTCGTGCGCCGGGTGAACAGCCCCGGCGCGGCCACGGAACTTGTCATCGACCCGAAGGCGCCCCCCTTCTTCGAGGGCGTCGTGATGCTCGACGACGCGAAACTGCTCCGGCGGGTCACGCTCCAACTCGCCGGGCGGCTGCCCACGGGCACCGAACTCGCTGCGGTCGCGAAAGACGGCCGCAAGGCGTTCCCCGCGCTGCTCGACGCGCTCCTGAAAGAAGAGGCGTTCTACACGCGCCTGCGGGAAGGCTTCAACGACATCTTCCTGACCGCCGGCGTTGACGGGAACCCCGACCAAACCGTCCTTTCCTACGAGCATTTCGAGAAGACGCGGCTGTGGTATCAGAAGCACGACCTGAGCCACATCAAGGACGAAAACGAGCGCCGAAGGGCGGGTTACAAGCTCGCGGACGATTACCGCAAAGCGCTGCTCGCCGAGCCGATGAAGCTGGTGGAACACGTCGTCCGCAACGAGCGCCCGTTCACCGAAATTGTCACCGCGGATTACATCCTGGTGTCGCCGTACACGGCCCGCGGGTACGGCGTCTTCGAGCAGGTGAAACCGCGGTTCCAGAACCCCGACGACCCGTTCGAGTTCGTCCCCGTGAAGCTGAAGGCGCTGGTGGGCCGCAGCAAGCCGGAGAACCAGGACTCCGCAACCGGTTTTTACCCGCACGCGGGGTTGCTCAGCACCTTCCAGTACCTGACCCGCTACCCGACCACCGAAACCAACCGGAACCGGCTGCGGGCGCGGATGTACTACCAGCACTTCCTCGGGGTGGACGTGCTCGAACTCGCGGCCCGCGTCTCGGACGCGGCGACCGCACAAACGAAGTTCGCGATCCCAACGATGCAGGCACCGGAGTGCGTGGTGTGCCACAAGACCCTCGACCCGGTCGCCGGGCTGTTCCAGGACTACTGGCGGTTCGCGGAACGGGGCGTTTACGGGAAGCGCAAGGGCGGGTGGTTCCAGGACATGTTCGGCCCCGGGTTCGAGGGCGAAAACCTGCCACCCGGCGAGCGGTGGCGCGCCCTCGCGTGGCTCGGCGAGCGGACCGCGAAAGACCCGCGGTTCGCCGTCGCGATGACGGAGCACGTTTACTACATCCTGACGGGGCGCAAACCGCTCCTGCCGCCGAAGGACATCAGCGACCCGCTCTATTCCGCGCGCGTGCGCGCGTACGCGACCCAGCGCAAGGAGGTCGAGCGCATCGCCTCGCAGCTCGCGAAGACCGGGTTCAACCTGAAGGTCGCGTTCAAGGAGTGGATCGCGTCGGACTTTTACCGCGCCGACGGCCTCGCCACGGCCGCAAAAGACCCGAAGCGCCGCGCCGAACTGGAAGACGTGGGTCTGGTGCGGATGCTCGCGCCCGAACAACTCGAGCGCAAGATCGCGGCCGTGTTCGGTGCGCGCTGGGACCGGCTCCAGGGCGAAATGGCGACGCTCTACGGTGCGATCGACTCGAAGGAGACGACCGACCGGCCCGCGGACCCGAGCGGGGCGATGGGCGCGATCCAGCGCATCATGTCGAACGACGTGGCGTGCAAAAACGTGGCCCGCGACTTCGCCCGCCCGGCGAACGAGCGCGTGCTGTTCCCCGGGATCGAGCCGAGCGCGGTGCCGGGCACCTCGGGCGCCACGGACACACAGATCCGCGGCGCGATCGTGTACCTGCACCGGCGCATTCTGGGGCGCGACGACGCCCCGACCTCGGCCGAAGTGGAGCGCACGTTCAAGCTGTTCGCGGCGGTGATCGCGGACGCGAAGAGCGCGAAGGGGGTCGAGAAGCGCGAGGCCTACGGGTGCCGCCAGGGCGGCGCGCTCGCCGACGACCCGCTGTACACGGTTCGCGCGTGGCGCGCGGTGGTCACCTACCTGTTGCGCCGGTCCGAGTTCCTGTATGAATAGGCGCCGGCCGCACGAGCCGTCGGGCACGCACGACACGAAGGCCGCGAGGGGTTGCGATGAGCGAAGAGGCGGGGTTCGTCGCGGCGCTCGTGGCGGCCCCCACGGACCTGACGACCGCGCTGGTGTTCGCGGACTGGCTCGAAGAGCGCGGCGACCCGCGGGGGCCGATGCTGCGCAGCGACGAGGTTCGCGCGTGGATGCACCCCGGGTACGAGAACCCGGTGCCGGGGCTGGCGCAG
>DASWYH010001430.1:0-4138 GCA_036405095.1 Gemmata sp.
CCTCAATGGGCGCTCTGATCCGGCCGCGGGTCGCGGAACTCGAGTTCCGGCTCTACGACCGGCCGCTCCACCCCGAGCTTTTCGACACGGTCGCCACACGGGCGGTCGGGTGCGCGGGCGCGCGGGTCGCGGTCCGACTCACACGCTTCGGGCACACGCTGAGTTGGTCCCGCGAACGGTTGCACCTCGAAGAGGTCATCGCCACGGCCGCTGCGGAACTCCCGGAGGCCGGGTTGCGGTTCGCGACGCGGTTCGACCGCTCCCCGAACCGGCGCAGCGAGTTCCCGGGGGTGCGGCACCAGGTTTCGGGACACGTCGAGGTCCTGGAGCCCGAGCAGTTCGTTCACGTTCACGCCGAGTTGCTCGCCGACGGCACGCGAAAGGGGCTGGTGTTTCACTGTCGGGAGCACAACCGCGTGGGGCTGTCGCCGCTCGGCGCGGTCATCGTGGACGCGCTCCCACGGGCGCTGAGCGTTCACACGTTCCACACGTTCCCCGACGAGTTCGCCGTGGTGAAAACGCAATCGCTGATCGAATATTTAGAATAGGTGAACCGCATGCGCGGAGCCGCTCCGCTCCGCGGTAAGCCCGAACGGCGCGCGGTGGGTCGGCCAGAAGCACGTCACACCCGCCGCCGGCGGGCCGCGATCAGGAACCGGTTCGCGCGCTCGGTGTCCGGTTTCTCGGGGAGCTTGGTGCCCACGAACGCCTCTCGGAACACGCGGTCCAGTTCCAGCGCCCGCGCGTCCACGGCTTCAAATGGCACGGCACCCTTTCGGATCGCGAGCAACTCGTCGCGGTGCTCGGCCACGTCCACGCGGATGTCGCCGGCGCGCATCGCGTGAATCCCGCTGTGGAGGAGGCGGATCAGGTGCATCGCGTGTTTCGGCTTGTACCGCCGGTCCGTGGCGAACCCCCGCTTCATCAAGCGGAACTGCGACAGCACGTAACCCGAGTACGTGCGGTACAGGTGTTTCGACAGGAACGCGGTGCGCACCGCGCGCAGTTCGGCGCCGGTTTCGTCGGCGTGGAGCACCGCCGGCGACCAGAGCGTTTCGAGGATGTTGGGGTTCGCCTGGAGCGCGAGCCGGACGAACTTTTCGATCTCCCAATCCACCTCTTCCACGCCCTCGGAGAAGAACTCGACCTGTTCGGGCGGCTTGGTCAGCGACCAGTGCCAGTCCGCCGGGGGGAGGAACACGCCGCGGCGGTCCTCGTCCGAGGATTCGGTCGCGAGCCCGAACGCGCGCGAGCCGAGCAGCACGCGGTACACCACGAACGCCGACACGTCCGGCCCCGCGGTTGAAGTGGCTTCGACGCTGTGGTCCTTGCGGCGCACGAGCAGCTCGCCGAACTTGAGCCGAAAAGTCGCGCCGTCGAGGAACCGCACCAGGTACGGGCGGTCGTTGGCGTCGGGCGCCTCAACGACCTCGCCGACGGTGCCCGCGGGCTTGGTGACTTCGGTTCCCGGGGCGCGGCGCTCGTAGCGCAGCACCACTTGCGTCCCGACCGGGATCAGGAAGTTCGGCGGCAGGTTGTCGTCTCGGTTGTCGGACATACGAGGCCCACCACGAACGTATGAGTCCACCGGAAACGGGCGCTTCAAGTGATCGGCGATCAAAGCGGGCCGTGCATGAGACACAAGGCCGGCGGCCCCGGTTCGGGCACGTCCAGGCCGGGGAGCGGCTCATGCGGTGCGCCCAGTTCGGTCACGTTTTCTTTTGAGGCCGCGGGGCCGTGTGGCGCGAGGCCGGTTTCTGCCCTTCCAGTTCCAGCAACTTTTTCTTGCGGTGCAGGCCGCCGGCGTAGCCGGTCAGCTTGCCATCGGTGCCGATGACGCGGTGACACGGGACGAGCACCGCGACCGGGTTCGTTGCGCACGCGCGGGCCACGGCGCGGACCGAATCGGGCGCGCCGATCGCTTCCGCGACCTGCTTGTAGCTGCGCGTTTCGCCATAGGGGATCGCGAGCAGTGCGTCCCACACTTTGCGCTGGAACGCGGTGGCGCGCACGTCGAGCGGGAGGTCCAGGTGCGGTTGCGCGCCCGCGAGGTGCTCCCGAAACGCACCGACCCACGGGGCGAGCGCCGCGTCGGCGCGCTCGAGCGCCGCTTTCGGGAACTCCGCCCGCAGCCCGGCTTCTGCGGCCCCGTCCGTGTCCCCGAACCCGAGCCAGCAGATCCCTTTCGCGGTTGCGGCGAGCGCCACCGCCCCCAGTTCGCAACCCGCAACCGTGAAGCGGATCATGAGCGCGCCACCTTTCTGGTACTGCCCCGGGGTCATGCCGAGTTGGTCCGCGGCCCGCTCGTAGAGCCGGCTGCTGGACCCGTACCCGGCGGCCGTCATCGCGGTCGTGACGGTGTCGCCCTGTTTCAACTTCGCTTTGAGGGAATCGAGCCGGCACGCGTCCGCGAACCGGCGCGGGCTGAGGCCGACCACCCGCGTGAACACGCGCTGGAGGTGCGCCGGGCTCAGCCCCGCTTGCTCACCCAGGTGCGCGAGCGTGAGCGGGGCTCCGAGGTTGGCGCGGATGTAGTCGCACAGGTCGCCGATGAGCGAAACCGTTTCGGCCGCAATGGGCATCGCGTATCCCTCCCCCGGGAACGATACGCGAAGGGGCACGCGCCCCGCTATCCGGTTCTTGCGCCGGTTCCCGAAAACGCCTTTTGCGGGTCCAAGGACCGGCCGTTTGACGACTTCCCATTTTGTGCCGGGCCGCGGGAGGATGGAAGGGCGTTCCGTTTCCGTACCCGCCCGAGGTGGAGCGTTCCGTGCGTGCGAACGACCGGCGCCGGTACGCGGCCGTGGAGCCCCAGAAGCTGGGGCACGGCGGGGCCAATTGCACCGCCACACTCCTCGGAGTGCGACCCCAAGACCGTGCGCCGCGGTCGGCCGAGCGGGAGTTGTTACGGGACCAGTTCCCGAACACCGTACCCGGGATACCGCTCCGGGGTGGGGGGAAGCCGTGCGGGGCGGGGGACCCACCGCAACGGACCGATCATCCGCACGTTGCTCGGCCGGCCAGCTCCGTCCCGTTGAGGTGCGCCAGATCCACGACCAGCCAGCATTCCCGGTACGGCAGCCACGTGGCCACCTGGGCGGCCGACGCGGTCCGGGGCTGGTGCCCGTCTTGCGATACGCGCGCTACGCTACCAGCACACAGAAGTACCGGTCCTTGCGGAACGGCAGGTGGACGTACAACCAGACCCACCTTTAACTTCGTGTCCACTTTTCTTGGGGAAGGTCAGTCCGAGGAATGTGAGCGGTTTTCAAGCGGCTTGTGGTCTGGGGCTGTTCCAGAACCGTTCCCACAAGCCTTCGTTGCTGAGCAACAAGGCGCGCAACCCCGCGACGTGCGCGGACGGAGGCCTCCACCACTTCATGCCCGCACCTCGCAATCGGCGGCCCACGATCTTGCATCCCGCTTCGGTCGGGCCGCTGCCGATGTCCCAACCACGATCCCGATACGCCGGATAGTCCATGCGGTGAACGTTGCCACCCACGTAACCCAACAACAACCGCCACGCTTCGGTCACCGCGTCCGACGACCTCCCGCTTACGATTTTGCCAGGCGAAAAGGCGACTTTTCGGTTGAGGTTAAAACTGATCGGCGATTCGACCGGTCAACTGGTACGAAAGGTGACCGCGCGAACGGACTCGGCTTCGCGCCCGCTTCTTCAATTTCAACTCGGTGCCCGAGTGGCCGGGTAAACGTCTCGGCGGCGAGTGATTTGTCTTTTGGTTGCTTAGGAGTGTTAAACATGCGAGAGTGTGCGTCTGTGGCGTCGTGGCTCACGAGTATCGCCTGCGGCGTCTGTCTGTTTCTGGCCGCACTGGCAACCCCGGGTGTGGCCTTCGCCGATGATCCCTCAACGGGAGATCCCGGATTCACGTACATCGGGTGTGATACCTGGATCAGCCCTTGTAGCCAACCCAACTGCGCGGTCAACCCGTGCCTGTGTGCTGCCCCGGGAAACATCTGTCGGTCCAAACGAGGGAGTACGACCGAGTGTGAGTGCGTCCCTCCGACTGCCCCCTGATCGTCTACGCTTCTTGCGGTCCGTTGGGTGCCGATCCTTACTCGCCAACTTGTGAGCATTCAGTTGCGCCACGTATTCCGCCTTCTTGCTTCTGTGTTC